>CAYOHQ010000146.1:0-8266 GCA_964403805.1 uncultured Thioalkalispiraceae bacterium
GAAATTTAATACGCTCAATCCAGCTATTAAAAGATTAATGATAAGAATATTACGAATACCTTTTAACATGTCTACTGCAAACCCATTAATTTAAATTCAAATTGTATAACATCGCCCTGCTGAACGGAATAAGCGGGGACGGTTAGATTTTTTTGCTTATTTTTTCCAGTGCCGTTAAAACGACGACCGGACAAATCATAAATAGAACCAAAACACGACTCGGTAAAGCCGCCCATCCAGCTGAGATTTTTATCGGATAGCCGTTGTGATAATTTGCTATCCGGATTGTCCAAATAGCGAATATTGCATGAACGTATTGATTCCATCGGTTTGAATACAAAGTAGTGATCAAGATGAGAACGGAGTGAATTACGAATATCAGACGATTGGACACTGTGTTTTGATAATGGATCACTTAATAAAGTATTAAATTGCGAAAGTTGCACAATTTCTTCTTGTCGACGTTTGTATATCCATACCGGAATATAGCCAACAGTAAACTTCTTTATGTCACCTTTTTTCATATCAGCTAATTTCACTAACAAAAATTGATTATCATTATTATTCAACAACTTATCATTATTAAAAACAGTCATAATAAACGGTGTTAATGCAAAAACGAAACCGACTAACACAAGTATACAAAACACGATCGACAACAATAAGCGATAATTGTGCTGTTTTACGTGTTTTGATGGTTTCATGATGTCTCAATTCTGCAATTAATTTAGTCAAATTTCTGTGGTTTTAAATTTTAACACCTATAATGATACTTATTAATATGTATTAAGATTTATTTGAGATGTCATTTACTTATAATTTACGCCATCAGTATCTGGTTTTTGTAATTATTACAACCGTAGTTCTATTTGCAATCAGTATTTTCACAAACCAGTATATTCAACATATCAGTGACCAAGCTGTTGATAACAGCAGTATACGTGTCAATATGTCGAGTTCGATTAAGTCGTTACACAGCCACATTGATAAAGCGAATCAGTTACTGAATCTATTTCTACTGTCACCATCAAACCAATATCGTCATCAATTTCTAATTGAAGTAAAAACGGCTTTAAAAATTATTAATCGCGTATCCAATAATTCCTGGATTTCAGACAATGCCTTACAAAATGAAATTGCTGATATTCAGGATAAAATGAACGAATTATCCACTGTAGCAAGCACACTAATGGATATGCGCCTAAAAAATACCAAGGTCTTCCCGGCAATTGCGATAGCTGAACAAAAAATGTTTTCTGCACAATCAAAATTTATTGAGGAAGTAAATCTTGCCATTGACGAAGTAAGACAAGCCGAACCCATCGATTTAGAACTTTATGATGATTTTATTCTAATTAGAGATAAATGGCGCCGTCTTATTTTAGCTTATCGTCTCTATATTATTTATCAAATGGGATCGCTTAATAAAAACATATCTGCCACCACCGTTCAAAATATCGAGGTTTATAGTAACGATATAAGCAATTCAATCAACACCAAGTTTAATACACATCTGAAAAAAAACACATTAGGAATGCAATCTAAAATTGCGATTGACTCGATGAAAAAGGTGTCGCAACACTGGAACGAAGTTTTTAATGAAGTAAAATTAATTCAGCTTACAGGAAAATGGCGATCGGACATTGAAATTATATTGAATAAAGTTAATCCAATCTATGACGAAATTTATTATAACCTGAGTCAAATAGAAATTTCGTTAAATTTGTCTTCTGTAAACAATATTAAAAATCAACAAAAAACATCTGATACTATTTCAAATTATTTATGGTTGATTATTATAGTTTTCATCAGCGTTCTCTCTTTTATTTATTTTATTGTAGACAGAATATTATTAAAACCAATATCGAATCTTGCAAAAAGCATTACTAACGATGAAGACATCAATATTACTGCCAAAAGAATACAAAGCACCAGCACTGAAATGAATGATTTTTTATCTGCATTTAATGAAATGCAGATACAAATTAAAACCCGTGAAGAAAAACTTGAATATATGGCGTTACACGACAGTTTAACGTCATTACCTAACCGCTTATTATTATTTGATAGAATAAACGTAGCCATCAATAATTACCAACGTTATAAAAAATTATTTGCTTTGTTTATGCTAGATTTAAATAAATTTAAAGAAGTTAACGATACTCTGGGTCACAATATTGGCGATGAAGTATTAGTTCAAGTAGCTGAACGACTTAAATCAATTTTACGAAAAACGGATTCAATCGCCAGAATTGGTGGTGATGAGTTTTCGATATTAATGTTAAACATAGATGATACCGCGATAAAAGAACTTGCAACCAAAATAAACACACGTCTGGAAGAACCATTTTATATTAACGATCATAAAATACTAATCGGAACCAGTATCGGCGTTTCTATCTTTCCCAAGCATGGTTTTAATAATGAAATGTTGATGCAAAAAGCCGATCTTGCGATGTATTATTCGAAACAGCATGATACCGATTTTACTATTTATAACGACGAAATAAGCAATCATAATTCTAAGCTAGCCTGATTTAATTATTATTCAACCAGAAAGAGACCAGTCTTCAATAATAAAACGAATATCCAGGCTATCGCGTTTAATAAATATCTTTGCGGGTAAATAAATTTCATCGCTTAATTGATAACGTTTAAATCGAATATTCCAGTCGTTCTGTGTTAATTTACTTAAGCGACCGAATGCATCAAGTTTTGTGTTCGATAATGATTTCGGATTTGGTATGCCTCTAACCCAGTAAAACAGGTTATTAATCGGTATTTCAACCCCGGTTGTTTCAAATAATATCTGCTCTGCATCTCTGGAAAAGTGTGTTTCATTATTGGATTTAATTGTAACTCCGGATTGGTCGCCCGTTAATTGCACTGCACCAGCACCAAACGGACCACTAAGATGAATTTTATAATGTTGATCTTGCTGCTTCCAAATAACCGATAGATGCCATACTTCCGCCTTATTGGTTATTGCCAGGCGACCATTAATATTCCACGATGATATTTTATTTAATTGAGTTTGACGCTCAGACCATTCTAAATCAGGATCATCAACTGCTTTTGGTTTATCTACTGTTGCACATGCCGTTAATAATAAAAATAAAGACAATATAGCAACGCGGTATTTACCGCGTGATACTATATTCATTTATTGAATCGTTCAATAACATGCCGTAGTAACTCGTGATCAGGTGTTGCTTTTAGCGCTTCATCCCAGAGTTCTTTTGCAGATTCCCGTTCACCCATTACCCACAAAACTTCACCGAGGTGAGCGGCAATTTCAGGATCTTTCATTAGTTTAAAAGCTTCTTTTAAATATTTAATTGCTTCTTCAGTATTACCGAGTCGATATTGAATCCAGCCCAAACTGTCTTTAATCGCGGCATCATTAGGTCGCAAGCGGTGAGCTCGCTGAATATACTCAAGTGCTTCAGCGTATCGATCAGTTCTATCAGCCAGGGTATAACCCAATGCATTTAGTGCTTGAGCATTATTGGGTTCTTTGGCTAAAATATTTTTTAAATCATCTTCAGCAACATCTAATCGATTTAATTTATCAGCCATTAATGCGCGCGCATAAAGTAACTGCGTATTATCAGGTAACGAAGCTAATGATTCAGTATAATGATCAAACGCGTCACTATACATTTTTTTACTTCGTAAAATTTCACCTTCAGCAACGAGTATTCGTAATTCGTGTTCTACTGACTGGGTTTGAATATCTTGTAAAAATTTCCTTGCTGCTGGCACACCATCTTCACGAGCCATGATCAGGGCAAGTTTAATTTTTGCATCGATAAAATAATGACCGCTTTCAATTACGCTATACCAACGGCGCGCTTCACTAAAATTTTCCCGATACTCTGCAATCTGGCCTAAATAATAATTAGCTTCATCTTCACGTTTGTGCCGTTCTACTAATTTTAAAAAATTTGTTTCTGCATCATCTAAATCACCGGATCGTAAGGCCAATAATGCCACCGCGAATGTTGCATCAACATTATCATCCTGATCATCTAAAACCAATTCAAATTGTTTTTTTGCATCATTAAGCCGTTTGTCGTCAACCAGTTTACGGGCATAATACATACGCAAATCCGTATTGGAAGGATTTTCTTCCAGAGCTTCAACCAATAAACTTAATGCCTTAATTTCTTTCTTCTGACGAAAGAGAATATTACTACGAAGAATGTGAGCCTTAGTCCATAATGGTTTTAATTCTATGACTCGATTTAGTGCCAAAACTGCAATATCAAGTTCTCCAACTAAAGCGGCTAACTGACCATAGGCAAATTGCGCATTTGGATTTTGTTGCCGAGGTTCGACCAGTCTCTTCATCACTTCCAATGCTGATGTCTTGTCACGTTCTTTACTAAGTAAAGAAGTAATTAATAAAAAACCCTGCTTCTCATTAGTTTTTGTAGATTTTAGAACTTTTTCAAAATGAATTATTGCCGAGTCAATATTTCCTTGCCGTAAATTCATACTACCAAGGACTTGATGTACTTCAGGGTTCTCAGGATCAATCGTTACCCAATGTTCGGCAATTTTAAGTGCACTGTCGTTATCACGGGAAAAAATAGCTATCTGCGTTGCACGTTCTGCAATTTTAGGATCATTTGATAATAACGCCGCCTTGTTATACTGCTGAACAGCAACATCCAGATTACCGCGTTGTCCCGCAACTTCGGCAGTCATTAATCTGAACAGCAATTCTGCACTTAATTGTGGTGATTGCTTGAGGACAGGGACAACCTTACTCAGTGCTTGCTTGGCATTTGAATCAATACTTTTTTTCGATTTAGCCAATTTATCGAGATTATTGCTCTTAGTTGCAGATTTTGACGTCGCAATCGATGTTTTTTTAGGCTTTTCGGCTTGTTTTGTTTCAACAATTGCTGCCGGTGTTGTACATGCTGAACCAAATATGCTTAAAACCAATATAAAAATAAGGTTATGGGGTGTTTTTCTGGTAAATTGCTTCATATTGCCGCTCTTTCTCACTTTATAGTCTGATTTTTCTCTGTATTCATTAACTATAACCAACTTTTCTAAAAATTACCTTTATAATGTGTATTCCTATTATAATAATGTGGCGCATGCCTAAAATAATAGGGATTATAGGAATTTAAGTAAGGTTTTTACCGTGACACTATTAGCATTTGGAATAAACCATAAAACCGCACCGATTGATATTCGGGAAAAAGTTGCTTTTGCGCCTGAAAATGTCGCCACTGCGCTAACTGATCTCACCAAAAATTCTCCTGTTACTGAAGCTGCAATTATTTCTACCTGTAACCGAACTGAGCTAATTTGTGAACTCGAGTTTCCCGATATTGATTCGGTGCTTTACTGGTTTGGAAAATACCACGGTATCGAACATGCCCTGCTTAAACCCTATGTTTATAATCACCCCGATCAAGAAGCGGTACGCCACATTTTACGCGTTGCTAGCGGTCTGGATTCTCTGGTGTTAGGTGAACCTCAAATACTAGGACAAGTAAAAACAGCATACGTTCAAGCTCATGATGCTGGAACAATCGGCAGTTTACTCAATCAATTATTTCAGCATACTTTTTCTGTGGCAAAACAAGTCCGCACCGATACGGCCATAGGCTCGAGTGCGGTATCAGTGGCATTTGCGGCGGTAAGTTTAGCCAAACAAATATTTTCCAATTTAAATGAACACACTGCATTACTGATTGGAGCAGGTGAAACCATCGAATTGGTTGCGAGACACCTGAAAGAACAAGGTATTAAAAATATTATCATCGCCAACCGAACACTTGAGCACGCACAATCCCTTGCTGCGCAATTTAACGGTATTGGGATCGCAATTGCCGATATGCCCGAGCATCTGGCCGAAGCTGATATTATTATCTCTTCAACTGCCAGTCAGCTCCCCATTTTAGGTAAAGGTGCCGTTGAACGAGCGATGAAAAAACGCAAACACAGACCGATGTTTATGGTTGATATTGCAGTACCGCGCGATATCGAGCCAGAAGTTGCTGAATTAAAAGATATCTATTTATACACCGTTGATGATCTAACCGAAGTCATCGAAGAGAATCAACGTTCTCGACAAGAAGCCGCACTGCAGGCTGAAGAAATAATCGAGAATCAGGTAGTTCATTACATGAAATGGCTGCAATCGCTGGAAGCCGTCAGCACCATTCGAAATTATCGTGCCCGGGCAGACCAATACCGCGATGATTTAACAGCCAATGCAATTAAACAAATCGCGGCCGGTAAAAATGCCGATGTTGTGATTAAAGAATTATCACGTAAACTAACCAACAAACTGGTTCATGCCCCTACAGTACAAATCCATCAAGCTGCATATGAAGGTCGAAAAGACTTTATTAAGGTTGCACACGAGCTGTTGGATATAAAAGACGATTTAAACGAGTAACATCACCATGAAAGAATCCCTTGTTCGAAAGTTAGAAGGACTTGCTGAGCGTCTGGAAGAAATTAATGCCCTGCTTTCAGACCCTGACACTATCGGGGATCAAAATAAATTTAGAGCCTTGTCACAAGAACACGCTCAGGTATCACCGGTAGTTGACTGTTTTAATTTATACAACAAAACACTCACTAACATTGAAGATGCTAACCTCATGTTGCAGGAAGATGACAAAGAGTTGCAAGAGCTAGCACAAGAAGAATTAAAAGAAGCAAAAACGCAACAGGAAGCACTGGAACTCGATTTACAAAAATTATTGTTGCCAGTTGATCCGAATGATACTAAAAATACATTCATCGAAATTCGTGCCGGTGCTGGCGGTGATGAAGCAGCTTTATTTGCCGGTAATTTATTTCGCATGTATTCTAAGTTTGCTGAAACTAAAAAATGGCAGGTTGAAGTAATGAGCCAAAACATGGGCGAACACGGTGGCTATAAAGAAGTCGTCGCGCGTGTTAGTGGGCAGAATGTCTATTCACAATTAAAATTTGAATCCGGTGGCCATCGAGTACAACGTGTTCCTGAAACTGAATCACAAGGCCGAGTGCATACCTCGGCTTGCACCGTTGCTATCATGCCTGAAGTGGATGACATTGAAGCCATTGAAATTAAACCTGCCGATTTAAAAGTGGATACCTTTCGTGCATCGGGTGCTGGTGGACAGCACGTTAATAAAACCGATTCTGCAATTCGCTTAACCCACATACCAACTGGTGTGGTTGTTGAGTGTCAGGATGAACGCTCGCAACACAAAAATCGAGCTCGCGCCATGTCCGTGTTACAAGCTAGACTGCAAAGCGCCGAACAAGAAAAACAAGACAAAGAACAAGCCGATACCCGTAAATCACTCGTCGGCAGTGGCGATCGTTCTGAACGCATTCGAACTTATAATTATTCACAAGGCCGTGTTACCGACCATCGAATCAATTTAACGCTGTATAAACTCGATGAAGTGATGGAAGGCAAGTTATCTGAACTAATCGATCCCTTAATTAGCGAACATCAAATGGATCAACTCGCTTCGATGAGTGAATAAGCAATCACCATGGATTTAAAATCGGCGCTTGATTGGGCAACTCAAAAACTTACTACCAATCACGATACAGCCAAACTGGATTCAGAAGTGTTACTGGCAAAAATCCTAAACAAAGATCGTAGTTATCTTTATACCTGGCCAGAAAAAAATTTAACAGCAGAACAAATTCAACAGTTCAAAACCACTATTGATAAAAGAAAAACCGGTATTCCAGTCGCTTATTTGTTGGGTAAAAAAGAATTTTGGTCTTTAGAACTTACTGTCACGGAAGATAGCTTGATACCACGACCTGAAACTGAGTTATTAGTGGAACAAGCGTTAGCACTAATTCCGGATAATGAATCGTGGCACATAGCCGATCTCGGTACCGGCAGTGGTGCTATTGCGCTAGCCATCGCATCAGAACGAAAACTGTGCCATCTAACAGCAACTGATAAATTTTTACCAGCACTCGACATTGCAAAAAAAAATGCACAACTCAATAACATCACCAATATTACATTCGTTCAAAGTGACTGGTTTGAATCAATAGCAAAGCAACAATTTAATATGATAATATCAAATCCACCTTATGTAGCAGATAATGATCCACTATTATCACAAGGTGATGTTCGTTTTGAACCCGCAACGGCATTACAATCCGGTAATGATGGTCTCGATGATATTCGATTCATTATAAAAAGCGCAGGCAGCAATTTAGTGAAAGATGGCTGGTTATTACTAGAACATGGTTTTGAGCAACATGAATC
>CAYOHQ010000147.1:0-8251 GCA_964403805.1 uncultured Thioalkalispiraceae bacterium
TAGATAGTAGCAATAAACAGATAGACTCGGATCTGAGTTATCTTGGTATGACATAGCGTTTCGCACACACTACGCGGAAGGCTATTAATAAGTTTAGCCTTTCGCGGAGATTAGAAATAACCCCGTTAGGCTTTAGTTTAACGGGGTTTTTTTATGCCCTATTAATTAAATAGGAAAAGTGAAATGAAAATAAAGATAACAATTAATAAACCAAGAAATCCAACGCACAATAATCCTTTAATGCGAAAAGGGGGAGTGCATGAGAAATCCAGGAAAACAAAGCGAAGGATAGAGAAACAAAAACTGAAAAATGAGTGGGGTTCTTTAATACTATTTCTAAACAGTGTTATTAAAGAATTCCATTTAAGAATAGCAAGGGGTTAGTAACTTAATTATTCAATCCCGCCAAATTATAGAAGGAGTACATTATGAATTGTTATGAAATAAATAAATTTAGACGGCTTATTGATCAACTTAATGTACCTGACATTAGAACAGTACCAACACAAGCAAATTTACGTTGGTTGATAGGTAATGCCTGGATCGAAAATCGTAATAATCCAAAGTTATACGATTTGTTACGATTGATTAGGCCTTTTGCTTAAAACGAGGTGTGAAATGAAGTTAAGTATGAAGCACCGCATCATGTTGCGGTGTATTCGCAAGCAAAAAATGAAACTGAATAAGTTGATAAGTTAACTGTATTTAGCGGTTTGGGCGGTATTTTAAATAATACGATAAAAATTAATTTGAATGCAAATTAACTACAACAAGGATGTTAATTGGGTGCGCATCTGATTTATCAGGTGCGCATTTTTTAATAACTTATATTATGAGTAAAATGAAATGGATAAGAAATTAGTTAATGAAATTATTGCTTGTATGCCTAAAGAGAGAACAATTTTTCGTTACTTTAAAGGACGCTATGCTTTTATGTTATTAAACAGCATTATTGGAGATGGTGATACAATTGCAAATATTAAAACGACATCGTTTTCTAGCTTGTTAGAAAAAGCTGAGATTAAGCCAGCTTTAGCTATGGCTGGTAAAGGATTTATTACGCCTAAAGAATTGCAGAGCATATGGCCGGGTGATACCTATAATTTTTTATTAACAGTAGGTCGCTGGGGTAGTAACTGCCATCACTGGGATCAAACTTCACGCCGAGGCAATAATTTAGTATTGCAATTAAATTTTTCTACACAACATGATGGTACTTATAACCGTATGGTTAAACCTACAGAAGAATCTTATTTAAATTATTATGCTCATCCTGTTCTTGGATTTTATGAGAGAGACTATTTTCGTGAAATATTGGCATGGTCAAGGATTGATCTGGATTTTTCTAATGGTGAAGCACTCATCGAAGAGGTGCAATGTGATTGGCTACGTAGAGCAACATGCTTGTTAAACGCAGCAAAATTCTATAAAAAACGAAATAAAAAATTAGATAGAAGTTGGAAGGTTAAAGGTAATCTTGATGATATTATTAAATACTGTGAAGGTGTGATTAATTCTTATAGTAAAATTTGGTCAGAAGCAATGTTGGCAGCAACAATTGAGTTTATACAAAATGAAATAGGAATAAAAAAAATATATTATCATAGTGACAGTACTGGATATAAAGTAAAAAATATACACTATACCAAGCCACCTCGTTCGCTTTATAGTAAATCACCAAATAAGTTCTGTTTTACAAAAACGAATGAAGCTCCTGAATTTTTGTATCAAGATAAATATTTTAAACACATCTACAAAAAAGTAACTAAACCAGAGTGGTACAAAATGGCAGTGTAAGAGGTAAAATATTATATCAATATAAAATAATTATTATATAAGTGTAATTTAGAAAATGTGATTTATTCAATGCAACAGTTTAGTTGTGATAAGGGTGAAGCGATTTAAGTCTTTGTTTTTTACCTGAAATTAAATTACCAAAAAATGCTGAATTTTTACAAAAAACAGCTAATATTATCTAAATATCTATAAATATAAATAGATTAGCGTAATTTCTTATAAAAAACAGATAAATATATAATATATGAGGATGAAAATGGGTCGATTAAAAACATTTTTTACAAAAGAGAAAATAAATGCATTTTTAATTCATCTAGGGCTCAGTCTGAGTATTTTCCTGGTCTTATTATATTTCATACTGTTTGAGTGGTATCCACAACCTTTGTTTAGTACTGATGGTGGTTGGCAAGGAATTAGACTACTTGCATTTGTTGATATTGTTTTAGGACCATTGCTTACATTAATTGTTTTTAAGAAGGCTAAACCACGACTCAAATTGGATTTGTCAATTATTGCGGCAATTCAACTTGGGGCACTTATTTCAGGAACACTGGTTGTTTATGGAGAGCATCCGGTTGCGATTATCTTTCAGGAAAATCGTCTTTATACAGTCACAGCTGATGAGGTTAAAGCCGGTGGAATAGCATTAACATCTCTGAAACAATATAGCGACTATTCACCACCGCTAATTTACACTCATTTGCCTGAGAAACCCAATGAACTTCTTAAGTTATATGGAAAAGTATTCAAGGAAAAAAGAGATTTTAGATTGCTCGGAGAGTTATATGAGAAAATAACTGAAAAAAATAAAGCATTTTTAAAACAAAAAGCGACATCACTTGATAATCACTTAAAAAATAGACCAAGTGAATTAACGATTTATAAAAAATTCATAGCTGAAAACAAATATAAAAATCGTTCACTACTGTATTTTCCGATGTATGCTCGATATCAACATGGTTTTGCAGTTTTAGATGCTGATACGTTTGAGGTAATAGATGTCCTTAATGTAACTCCACCACAATAGTTAACATTAGATTAAAAGAAAATAAATATTCAATATGACAATTTTTGTCAATTTGTGACAACCGAAGCTACAAAATAAATTACTATAGGTGCTAATAAGAGCTTAATTTGGGGGCTAGAAACGATCTTAATTACCGAGTAATAAGTAATAGGTTTTTAACTTATTGATTTTACTTGATAAATTTATGAAGTTCGATATCGTATTGATATCTGCTGTTAAATTAAACAAGTTGGCATAATAGCTGCACTACTTAAACCATAACTTCATCAAATACGCTTGTTAGTTTAAACATATTGACTATTGGCCTGGAAGCCCTGAGAGATAGAACGGATATAGAGTGAAGTCTACTAAGATAATTTACTAATTACATACTGGAGAAACAAAATGATTATGAAGAAAATATCTCAGGGTTTTACCCTTATTGAATTAATGATTGTAGTTGCGATTATTGGTATTTTAGCATCAATAGCAATCCCGGCCTATAATAGCTACATTACAAGTAGTAAGGTAACCGGTCTTATTTCTAACCATGCAAGTGCATTTACATTAGTATCGACTACAGCGGTTAAAATGATTGCTGATGGAGTAACTACCTGTAGAAATGTTGTTGATGAATTAAATGGTGGTAATAAATCTGCAATTGGTAATTCTGCTGTACGTGCTTTTACACTTGGTGCAGCTCCTGCTACTGCTACAGGACAAACAGGAATTGCTAATCTTAATGCATTAGGGTGCCCTGTGTCACAGCAAATGGTAACAATTAACTCAGTACTAGTACGTGGTACTAATGCAAGTAATTATCCAAATGGCCTTCCTATTGCAAATACTCTTTATACACCGGAATAATATTGATGTTGGATTAAAACCACATTTAAGACTAAAACAGGAGCAACGATGCTCCTGTTTTTTTATGTGATTTTCGATTTATTCTTTAATTGATAGTTAAACTCTTCATTATCAGACAGCACAACATCCTAATTGAAATGGAATGTCCTCTTTAACTTGCTTCGTTATTGATTTATTTGTGGACATAAAGCGAATGCTGAATCGGTGTTTACCACCACTGATTTCTGAAAAATAATTCACATCATCTGGAATCAAAACTCGAATCATTTGATAGGGAAAATTTACATTTAAATTTTGTTGATAAAAACCTTTTTCCGCAATTATATTTTCGATAGTTGCACTTTCTCTAATAATACTTAGCAGTAATTTAATAGCATAATGAATATTTGAAATAGATGAATATAAGGTTGATAAATCAGTGTGTCGTTCTGATGATTTAGTATTTAGCCAGTAATGGAAAATAGGAAGATCAAAACTGCAAAGCCCTCCAAGCATACTTCTTCGCTTAACTAAACTGGTTAGAATTTCATGATCACGTAATGTTTGACCAAGTTGCCCATCAATTTTAAGTATTTCCTGATAGGAACTATCAAGCTCGTTTAATGTTGCATTCAGTGTGTTTGTATTAACTCTGGGTGCATTACTGAGTTTAGCTAAATAAATTTGATTTCGTTCTAATTCTTTTAAAATATCTGTTTTCAAGTCAGCTCGATTTAATAGCTCTAATATTTCGGATAATACCGTCATTGTCATTCGAGAATGCCAAATTGTATCATTACTAATATATTCATTAGCTTGAGTAAACAATTGCTCAAGTCGCATAAACGATCGTACCCGCTCATTTAATGGTTGTTCATATAAAATCATATTTGCTGCAGACGTCATTTGTGAATTTTTGAAATAGTGTTTTTTGATAAAGTTAAATATTTATTATGAAACTGTTTGATTTGAGAAATACAGCTATCCTGATCTGATATATTTTTAATAATATCATCCGCTTTTTCTAATCTTTCCTGCCGTGTTATTTGATTTTGCATTATAGCCATGCTTTCATTCCGAGTAATATTATCTCTTAACATCGATCGTTCTAGTTGCTGCTGTTCAGTACAATCAACAAGTAATACTTTGTCAATAGGATAATTGGATTTAGATTCAAAAAGCAATGGAATAACTATAATACAGTAAGTTGAAGCCTGTGACTGCTCTAAGGATGCTAACTTGTCTAATACTACAGCATGAATTTTAGGGTGCAATATAGCTTCAAGTTGTAGACGTTTTTGAGTTGAATTAAATATTAAATCACGTAAGTATTTACGATTTAAGTGCTTGTTAGTATCAATTATATCGGATCCAAACGCATCGATAATTTCGTTTAAAGCTGTTTGGCCTGGTTCAACTAGTTGTTTTGCAATAATATCGGTATCAATAATTGAAATTCCGAGATCTTCAAAATAACGTGATACCATGGATTTACCACACGCTATACCTCCTGTTAGTCCAATTATAAGCATGCGCTTATGATAATGGTTTTGTTATTATGAGGCCAGCCCAGTATATTGAAAATAAAATAATTTTAAATTATTACCCCACATTAATACGATCCAACCGGCTATTGCCAGGTACGGGCCAAATGGAATAGGTTTACCTTTTTCCTGAAGTTTGAGCACTATTAAAGTAATTCCAATAATGGCACCCGTTAGTGATGAAATGAGTATAATCATTAATAATGATTGCCAACCAAACCAGGCCCCTAATAGTGCGAGTAATTTGAAATCGCCGTAGCCCATGCCTTCTTTACCAGTCACTATTTTAAATATTTTATATAAACACCAGAATGTCATGTAGCCAATAACAGCACCTAAAACGGCATCATACAAGGGGATAATATTATAGTAGCCATTAAATAGTAAACCAAGCCATAGAAAGGGTAGTGTGATTTCATCCGGTAAAAATTGATGGTCATAGTCAATCATACTAAGCGCAACTAATGCCCAGGATAATAATATCATGGCAGCAGCTGTGCTTGTAACACCAAATTTCCAGGCAACTAAAAATGCGATGACGGCACAGAGTATTTCAATTAGTGGATATCGGATTGATATTCTGGTTTTACACTCTCGGCATTTGCCTTTTAAAAATAAGTAACTAAGAACAGGAATATTTTCTATAGCAGTTATCAAATGACCACATTTTGGGCACGAAGAGCGCGGTGTGCTGAGATTGTATTTTACGACAGGCTTTTTTTCTATTTCGGAATTTGCCAAATTTGATTGGTTATTTTTATTTAACTCATCTAAAAAATCTTCACATTCTGATTGCCAGTATTTTTTTAGCATGATGGGCAAACGGTAAATAACGACATTAATAAAGCTACCGATTAATAAACCAAGAATTATAACGAAACTGTAAAAAAAACTCGGTTCATTTTGAAATAGCGTTATTATCGCCATACATTTATACTCAATTTTTATTATTAAATGGGAAGGTTTTAGCCAACCACTTTACCCATTTGAAAGATTGGCATATACATTGCGATAACCAGACCACCAATCAGGCCGCCCAAGAATACCATAATAAAGGGTTCAATTAGGCTACTCATATTTTCAACGGCATCATCAACTTCGGCTTCATAGAAATCGGCAACTTTCCCGAGCATTGTATCAATTGAACCCGATTCTTCACCGATAGCGGTCATCTGAACAACCATATTGGGAAATAAATTAACGTTTTTCATAGCAACATTGAGTTGCGTACCCGTTGCAACTTCATCTCGAATTCTTTTAACGGCTTCACCATATACCACGTTACCTACTGCGCCAGATACAGAGTCCATCGCTTCAACAAGCGGCACACCGGCTGTAAACATAGTAGCAAGAGTGCGTGCGTATCGGGCAATTGCGGCCTTTCGAACAATAGCACCAAGAACGGGTAACTTTAGCATTACTTTGTCAAGACCATGGTTAAATTTAAGCGATTTCTTTTTTAATTCTAAAATACCATAGATAGCTCCACCGATAGCCGCAAACATAATATACCAATATGCCTGGAAGAATTTTGACATAGCAATAACTACTTTTGTAGGTGCAGGCAAATCTGCCCCAAAACCTGAAAATAATTCTTCAAATTGCGGTATAACTTTGAGCATTAAAAGAGTCGTAATCAAAAATGCCACTACAACAACTGCAGCGGGATAAGTCATGGCTTTTTTGATTTTTGCTTTAATGGCTTCGGTTTTTTCTTTATAGGTTGCCACTTTATCAAGAATGCTATCTAAAATACCGGCATGTTCACCTGCTCGGACCAGGTTACAAAACAGTTCATCGAAGTGATAGGGGTGTTTGCCTAACGCATCTGATAAATTACTACCACCTTCAATGTCAGTTTTAACCTTCATCAGCAAATCTTGCATGCCTTTATTTTCATGACCTTTGCCGATAATTTCAAATGACTGCACTAGTGGTACACCGGCGTTCATCATGGTGGCCAATTGGCGAGCAAATATTGAAATATCAGCCGCTTTAATTCTTGTTTTGCCACCGCCAAATAAAGGCTTGGCTTTTTTGCGAACTTTTGTAGGATTAATTCCCTGGCGACGTAAGTTTGCTTTAACTAAAGCAATATTACTACCGGGTGCTTCACCTTTTACTTTTTGTCCTTTGCGGTCTTTACCTTCCCACATAAAGGTAGTTTGAGTTGCTGCTTTTGCCATTTCAGTACACCTGCATTTGATGTTGTTTAACTTTAAGCTTGGCCTTAAAGTGTATTACTATAGTATCTAGATTCGTATTATTCTTTAGTGACCCGGTTCACTTCATCGAGTGTTGTTACGCCATCCATCACTTTTTTAAGTCCGGAAATTCTTAAATCGGCAATGCCTTCTTTAAGGGACTGATCCGCCAGTTGCATTGAATTGCCACCTTCCATAATTATTCGCCCCATCTCTTCGGAGATTGGCATTACCTGATAAATACCGACTCGACCCTTGTAACCATTAGTGCACTGATCACAACCATTATTGCCATATACTGTGAAGCCTTTTTTGACTTGTTCTTTGGTAAAGCCTTCTTCTAACAGTGCTTCATTGGGAATATCGAGCTTTTTCTTGCAATGCGTGCAAAGTCGGCGGGCAAGCCGTTGAGCTACTATTAAATTAACTGCAGAAGCAATACTGTAAGCGGGTATTCCCATATTGATCAAACGCGTTAAGGTTTGGGGTGCATCATTGGTATGTAGTGTTGATAACACCATGTGCCCGGTTTGAGATGCTTTTATAGCAATTTCGGCTGTGTCTTTGTCTCGAATTTCGCCGACCAGAATAATATCCGGATCTTGCCGAAGGAATGCCCGTAATGCGCTTGAAAAATCCAGACCAACCTTAATGTTGACATTAACTTGATTAATTCCGGCTAAATTGATTTCAACAGGATCTTCTGCCGTAGAAATATTGGTGTCAGGGACATTAAGAATATTCACAGCCGTGTATAGAGTTACCGTTTTACCACTACCGGTAGGGCCGGTAACTAGAACCATGCCATAAGGTTTTACAATGGCTTCCATGAATAGCTTCTTTTGATCCGCTTC
>CAYOHQ010000148.1:0-8225 GCA_964403805.1 uncultured Thioalkalispiraceae bacterium
GGAACCAGCATTCCGGTGCCGCCCGGCAGCGTCGACGTGGCGTTCAGCAACCAGATGATGGAGCACCTGCACCCGGACGATGCCGGCGAGCAGCTCGGGCACATTTTCGCGGCGCTGCGCGACGGTGGGCGGTACGTGTGCATCACGCCGAACCGCCTCGACGGGCCGCACGACGTATCGCGCTATTTCAGCGATGTCGCCGACGGGTTCCACCTGAAAGAATGGACGTTCACCGAACTCGATGCGCTGTTTCGCAAGGTGGGGTTTTCCCGCGTCGATGCGCTCGTGCACGTGCGAGGGCGAATCGCGCGCGTGCCGGCCCCGCTCGTACGCGCGGCCGAGCGCTATCTCTCGTCGCTCCCGCCGCAGCGGTGCCGGGCGGTCGCTGCGGCGTTTCCGTTCCGGCGGCTGCTCGGAACCGTCGTAGTGGGTACGCGCTAACTCGAGCCCCGCGGTTTTATCGCCTGGTTTTCCGGAACCTGCCGCCGGGTTGCGGCGTACGCTCAAAGTAGAGTTGCGCTGTCCCGCCATATCGTGTAACTTGAAGCAATAAAATCAGTTCAATTAAATACAATATTAACTATTATACTTTAAACAACTAAAACTCCCCTTCATCAACATGAAGAAGGGGAATCGCAATTTTAAATCTTATTTTCTACCACCACGTCCAATTGCACTTGATGTAGAACCCGGTGTATAACCACCAGCTTGTTGTATTTGAACCATTGTTGCATTTGCTTGTGGGTTAGCAGCCATAGCAGCATCCATTTTTGCTTGAGCAGCTGGATTAGCAGCAATAGTGCTTGCACCAGTTTGTACCGCTTTTGGATGGTTACCTGCAGCTTTAACGAGTGCTGAAGATGCGCCAGCAGCTATTGCAAAATTAGATGTAAGTGCAAGTCCACTAACGAGTAATACCAGAATCGATTTTTTCATTTTATTATCTCCATGTTTGATTGAATGTTCCAAAAAAGAATGATTAACTTCTTGTGAGAAATATTATCACAAATAAAATTAATAACCAAACACAATTAAAAATAGAACTAAATATTTAACTTAAAATGAAAATGCGTAACATTGTAGAAACATAAATATATGACGTAAAGTGATGCTATACTTTTTGGGTTATTTAAAATCGACCGCATTTAGAAATAAGCAAACTTGTTGACTAACTAGCGATCTAAGGGGAATGTCTTTGTATTTTTCAGTAAAGTAAATACATTTGGCATACAGCAATTAACGCATTAATCCTTGAAACATCAAGCTTGTGGTATAGGGTTAGTTTGGTTAACAAAACCTTCAAATGCGAGTTCTACCATACTGAACTCTATATAATCACTGAAACTTTTCCAAGGAGACTCGAATATCAACTGTGTCGATTTTACACCTTCCTGTACACTGTGCATTTCTATTTTTAAATAATCGGGATCACGCTTTTAAATTTAGTGGAATAATTTGGTGATTCAGGTGTTAGTCAGGTAAGTATTAAATAATAAATAAAATAGAGGAAGAAGATACATGCACATTGTAAATAAAATCGGAATATTAGTTATTTTAGGATTGATCGTGACACCAGTTTATGCCGCAAATAAAGTAGCACCATCACCCAATGGAATCAAATTCCCTGTCGGTTATCAAAACTGGAAGGTAATTTCCATGTCACATCGAACCGATAATAAAACGGTTCGTGTAATTTATGGTAATGACAAGGCTATTAAAGCAGCTCGTTCGGGTAATACTAATCCCTGGCCTAATGGAGTAATTTTGGGAAAAGTAGTTTGGAAACAAAAAGCAGCAACGGATTGGCAGGCAGCAATAGTGCCGGATAAATTTGTTCATGCAGAATTTATGTTTAAAGACAGTTCAAAATATTCAGCAACAGGCGGATGGGGTTGGGCCCGTTGGAAAGGGCTGGATCAAAAGCCCTATGGTAAAGATGCTAATGTTGCTAGCGAATGTGTCGCATGCCATACACCGGTTAAAAGTAATGATTGGGTTTTTACTGAACCAGCAAGTTTACCAAAAGTGATTGAGTGAACCAGAGAGCAATTGGTAGTAAACTACTATCAATTGCACTCATTGACATGATATGAAATCAATCGAAACGAAAATTGCTGAATTAACACCCCAACTGCGTCGTTATGCACGAGTATTAATGCGCGGTAATGTATTGCAGGCAGATGATTTGGTACAAGATTGTATTGAACGTGGATTGAGAAAGTCTGCTTTATGGCAGCGTGGTACAAATTTACGTGCCTGGATGTTTACAATTATGCACAACGTATATGTTAATCAAGTGAGACGACAGGATAATGGGCCTGACTTTATTGCCCTTGATGACACTGAATCTGATTATTCAACTAGTGCGGATCAGGATGTTGTTGTTTCTGAAATCCAACAGGCTTTAAATGAATTACCTTATGAACAACGCGAAATTATGTTATTTGTTTCAATTGAAGGTATGAAATATCATGAAATCGCTAAAGTATTAGACATACCAGAAGGAACTGTAATGTCACGTTTATCTAGAGCGCGTAAAAAATTACGTGCCAGGTTGGCGGGTGAAAAATTACAAACCTTGAGGCGAGTCAAATGAATCACAAGACACAGATCACAGAAGCTGACTTAAATGCATATCTCGATGGGCAGCTTAGTGATCTACGTCAATTGCAAGTTGAGTCCTGGTTAAAAGATCATCCTGATAGGTTAAGTGAATTATCTGAATATCAATCAATCGATAATGAGTTGAAAGAATTACTGGATCCTATTCTGAATGAAGCTGTTCCAGATTCATTAAAGATTAAACCTCGTAAAAAACTACTTGCAAAAGTAGCAACATTTGCTGGTTTGTTATTTACTGGTGGTATAATTGGTTGGCAGGCGAATATAATTATGATGGCCGATAATCAGAGTCAACAAATACAAAATAATTTACTGCAGCCTGCGACGTTTGCTCATTTGGTATATGCCTCAGAAAAAAAACATCCTGTCGAAGTAGATGCGAAACAGGAACAGCATTTAATAAAGTGGTTATCCAAACGAATGCATGCCGAAATCAAGGCACCTAATCTTTCACCGCACGGTTATGAACTTATTGGCGGTCGATTATTACCTTCAACTAATCGAATGGCGGCACAATTTATGTACCAGAATTCAGTAGGAAATCGAGTGACCTTATATGTACGACGAATTAGTGAAGTTAATGCAAATGCGCTATTTCGATTTACTAATAACAATAATCTTAATACATTTTACTGGATCGAGAAGTCACTTGGATATGCACTGAGTGGTGAGCTTGATAAAAGAATGCTCATGGCAATGGCAAAAACTACCTATGAGCAGCTTGGTCTTTAAACAATGACTATAGATTACAATTCATCAGCAGCAAAATCCGCTAATCGCGATCGTTCGCCACGTCGCAAGGTGATATGACCACTGTGTTGCCATTTTTTAAATCGATCAACCGTATAAGTTAAACCAGATGTTGTTTCTGTGAGGTAGGGAGTGTCGATCTGGGCAACGTTGCCAAGGCAAACAACTTTTGTTCCGGGGCCGGCACGAGTGACGAGTGTTTTTAATTGTTTTGGCGTTAAGTTTTGAGCTTCATCAATAATGATAAAACGATTTAAAAAAGTGCGGCCACGCATAAAAGTGATTGATCGTAGTTTAATACGTTTACTGAGTAAATCATTGGTGGCAGCACGACCCCATTCACCGCCATTGTCGGAATTGTCGGTATTGGTTAAGACTTCGAGGTTATCCATTAAAGCGCCCATCCAAGGAGCCATTTTTTCTTCTTCTGTGCCGGGTAAAAAACCAATTTCTTCGCCGATGGGGATGGTCGCACGAGTCATGATAATTTCACGGTATAAATTTTTTTCCAGTGTTTGTTCTAACGCTGCTGCTAATGTTAGTAGGGTTTTTCCTGTTCCGGCAATTCCTAATAATGAAACAAAGTCAATTTCAGGATCCATTAATAGGTTAAGGGCAAAATTCTGTTCTCGGTTTCTGGCGTTAATGCCCCAAACAGTGTTATGGGATGCATGAAAATTTCGGGCAGTCTCGATAGTTAATTCATTTTTAGTATAATTTCGAACTATAAATTCACTGTTCCGTTCATGGTCATCAATTAAAAATTCCCCAGGAAACCAGTCATCCTCATCTGGTTTGGTAATTTTATAATAGGACTTGGCATTATCAACCCAGGATTCCATTCTATCGCCATGTTTGTCCCAGAAATCATCGTTTAATTGTCGGCAACCTGAATAGAGTAAATTAACATCATCAAGAACCTGATCATTAAAATAATCTTCGGCATGCAAGCCAATGGTTGCGGCTTTAATTCGAAGGTTAATGTCTTTTGAAACAAGAGTAATCGTTGAGTCAGTATACGTTTCTTTTAATGCCAAACAGGTTGCTAATAAATTATTATCGGCTTTGTTACCGGGAAATTCCTGGGGAAGGGCAGTAGTGTAATTTTTTGTTTGAAAGAATAATCGTCCAAACTGATCTTCTTTAATATTGAGTGAATCGGTTAAAGAATTTATATTTAAACTGATACCATCTTTAATATCATTGGCCGAGGCACCTTTCATTAACTCATCGAGAAAGCGACTGGTTTGTCGTGCGTTTCGGGCTACTTCAGATGGGCCGGTTTTATTATTATCTAATTCCTCAAGAACAATCATCGCTAAAAAGATATTATGTTCTTGAAATCGGAATAGGGCCGAAGGGTCATGCATTAGTACATTTGTGTCTAATACAAATATTCGTTTTTTTGTCATAGAGTCTTATGATTTATTAAGTAATTTAACTGCATCAAGTACTTCATCTACATGTCCATCTACTTTTACTTTGCGCCATTCCTGGACCAGTTTCCCTTTAGGGTCGATGAGAAATGTACTACGTTCAATACCGCGTACTTTTTTACCATACATATTTTTCATTTTTATGACGTCAAATAGATCACACAGTACCTCCTCAGTATCGGCTAATAAGTCAAATGGAAATTTTTGTTTTTCTTTAAAATTTTCATGGGTGCGTACACTATCGCGTGAAACACCAAGAATCACAGTATTTTGCCGTTTGAATTTAGCACTATTATCTCTAAATGCTTGTCCTTCTGTTGTGCACCCCGGAGTATTATCTCTTGGGTAAAAGTATAGTACGATAATTTTATCTTTTAAATCAGATAGCGAAATTTTTTTTTCACCGGTAGCATCAATTTTAAATTGGGGTACTTTTTTACCGATAGAAACAGAATCTATGCTCATGATAAGGTCCTTAAGATTTAATGGGTTCGATTACAGCATCTAGATTTAATTGATCGCAATACTCAAGAAAATCATCTCGAAGTACTGCTATTTGTGTTTTTGCAGGTATCTCCAGAATCATATTAAGTGTAAACATTGGGGTGCCGGTATGGGCTGCATGATAACTTCCGGTATAGAGCTCATAGATATTGATGTCACGTGATGAGAAAAATTCGGCTAGCTCGTGAACAATGCCCTGATGGTCTAATGCGATAACTTCTACGGAGTATGGCAGGGCATCTTTCTCTAATTGTCTGTTATCTGTGCGAGTACAGCTAACGGCTAATTGCAAGGTTTCCTGTAAGCCCGGTAGGGAGGTTTCCAATTTTGCAACGTTGCTCCAGTTACCGCTAATCAGCATTATAATGGCAAATTCGCCACCCAATACAGTCATGCGGCTATCGACGATATTGCATCCATAAGACAATATGGTGTTTGATAATTCAGTTACCAGGCCCGGCTTATCATGACCAAGAGCTGATAAAACTAATAAATTACTTTTAGACAATTTGAATTTCCTTTTTATTTTTATTAAATGTCGGCATTTCGTAATTGGTCAGCAGCATCTTCTGGACTAATGGTATTAACAAATAATCCTGACCCTAATTCAAAGCCACTGGGTATGCTGGTTCGCGGACAAATTTCTAAATGCCAATGATAACTTTGCTTGCATGAGTCAAACTCGGTTCCACGAGGTAATGAGTGTAAGAAATAATTGTACTGAGCGCCACCGATAACCGCATCGAGGCGCATCATGGTGCGTTTCATTATTTTTGCCAGATCGAGACTTTGTTCTTCAGTTAAATTCAAGAAATCACCCGAATGGCTTAGCGGCAGTATTTGTACTTCCCATTCATAACGGCTTGCAAAAGGTTTAATCGCAATAAAGAACTCTGATCGTTCAATAACATATTGCCCGACATTGATTTGTCTCAGTACTTTTCCTGTGTCTCGTTCATAAATAGTAGTTTCAAATGTTAGTGCTTCATCAATCAAACAACAAAATATACATTTGTGGTGTTTATCAAAATAGTGTTTGGAATGAACTATTTCATCCGATACGTTTTGAGGCACTACTGGTAACGCAATTATTTGACTATGGGTATGAGCCATACTGGCACCCGCAGCGGGGCCAAAATTCTTGAACACCAGAACGTATTTTAAGCGTTCATCCATATCGTATATTTGCTGCATTCGATCTTTATAGGCCATAAATAGTAGTGCCAAATGATCAATATTCATTTCATGAACTGCAATACCATGTTGAGTGTGATCAACAATAACTTCATGACGGCCATAACCTTCAATTGCTTGTTGTAAGCCAAAAGTGGGCATCGGGGTGCTTCGATCATCCCCTAAAACTGGATATAAATTTTCAACTATTCGTATTTGCCAATTTTCAGAGTTACTGTAACTGGCAATTTCTGGTGGTGTCATTGACTCATTTCCGGTGCAGAAAGGGCATTTCGCCACATGTGCTCTGGTATCTCGCGGTGCGGCTTGTTCATCCTTTTGAGGGCGCATGCTTCTTGCTGTCGCGACTAAAACCGATTCACTGGGAATTATCGGATTTATGCGTATTTCACGTAGGGTGTTATCTTCAGACTGCATTTAAAACTCCATTTATTATTAATTCTACTACTCTACAAAATGATATTCTGGTCCATTTTCACGTGAATCTATATTGAATCAGGATGTCGAAATAGCATTAATTTCTTGTTTTTGTCCCCGGCATTCGCCCGATTACGGTTATTGTTGGCCTATCCCCGGCTATTTCCCAAAATACCCATAATAAAGCCATTATACGATAAATTTTTACTGCACTGCGGTTATCATTACTTGTCCAATTTTCATTGCTACAGTACCATTGCAAGTTGATTTTGTGGGGAAAAAATATGTTTCAGGGTAGTATGGTTGCCTTAATTACGCCAATGAATGAAGACGGCAGCGTGGATTTTGATAGCTTACAACAATTAGTTAATTTTCATATTGATAACAGCACTGATGCAATTATTGCGATGGGTACGACTGGTGAGTCGGCTACTTTATCGCAACAAGAGCATTGTGAGGTTCTTCGTCAAGTTGTTGATTTCTCTAATAAAAAAATACCTATCATCGCCGGGACGGGGGCTAACTCCACGTCTGAAGCGATTGAGTTGACGCAATGTGCACAACAAGCAGGTGCTGATGCCTGTTTACTGGTAACGCCTTATTACAATAAACCCACGCAACAGGGTTTGTATCTGCATTACAAAGCTGTGGCTGAAGCTGTTGCTATACCGCAAATTTTATACAATGTTCCAGGCCGAACTGCCGTTGATATGCTCCCCGAGACAGTCAAACGATTGTCTGTAGTAAGCAATATAATTGGCATTAAAGAAGCAACAGGTGATATGGCCCGAATTAAAGAACTAATCAGTATCTGTCCTGAAGATTTTTGGGTGTGGAGTGGTGATGATGCGACTGCGATGGATGCGATTTTACTGGGAGCGAAAGGTGATATTTCAGTTACTGCAAATGTAGCGCCGAAATTAATGCATGAAATGTGTCTGGCGGCATTGAATGGTGATAAAGAGACCGCATCCAGAATTAATCAGCAGTTAATGCCACTACATGAAGATTTATTTGTTGAAAGCAGCCCGATCCCTGTGAAATGGGCGTTAATGGAAATGGCCAAAATACCAAAAGGTATACGACTACCATTAACTATATTATCCAGTGAATTCCATGAAACGGTACGTTCTGCTATGAAAAGTGCAGAACTACTTTGATGTCTATTAAATTATAAGTGAATTGTTATGTTTGATGCTTGTGTTCGTATGAAAGCAATATTTTTTGTATTTAGTGTTTCGTTTTTTTTTTTTTGTTGTTTATAAACTGGTTAATATGCTGTGTATGATCTCGTTACTGTTG
>CAYOHQ010000149.1:0-8151 GCA_964403805.1 uncultured Thioalkalispiraceae bacterium
CATATAATATTTGAGAATTCTGTAAGAATTGGTTTGATAGTACTAATTCTGTTTATGTCTTTGGCAATTGTTGATCAAATATTTGTGTTGCAAAAAATTAAAGATATTACAAGTAAAAAACTGAGTGTGTCTAAGAATAAATTTCGAGCAGTTTTTGATCAAACTTATCAATTACGTGGCATCATTTCACCAGAAGGTATTTTACTCGACGCAAATAAAACAGCAGTTGATTTTGGAAACTTTAAAGAGTCTGATGTAATTGGAAAGTATTTTTGGGACACGCCTTGGTGGAATAATGATGAAAAATTACAAGCTAAAATGAAAAATGCAATCAAACTTGCTGCGGTTGGTGAATTTATTCGCTTTGAATTTACATTAGCTGATGAGAATGGTGAATCTCATTGGATTGATTTTTCTCTTAAACCGTATCGTGATTGCGATGACCTAATTACGATGCTGATTGCAGAAGGGTGGGAAATTTCAGAACGAAAACGTGTAGAGCAAGCTATAACAGATATTGCTCAAAGTATGTCATCTGAATCGGGAAAACCAATTTTTGAATATTTAGTTAGAAAAATTGCAAAATTATTTGAGGCAAAACATGTATATATTGGTGTATTAAATGAAAAAAATAAAAATATGGTTGATACATTGTTAGTTTTATCAGGTGGTGAAATTATTGATAACATGTCATATCTAATTTCCGAGACTCCTTGTTTTAAAGTGATCGGTAAAACGATATGCAATTATCAAGGAAATGCACACGAATTATTTCCCAGGTTCAAAATTTTATCTGAACTTGATGCTGATAGTTATCTTGGCGCACCATTGTTTAATTCGAAAGATGAGGCAACTGGGCTAATTGTTGCTGTAAATGATAAACCGATGCTGATTAATAATTTATCAGAAGAAATAATGAAAATATTCTCAAATCGAGCTTCCATAGAAATTGAGAAAATGCAGGCAGATAAAGAATTACTCAATGTACAACAAAAATTATCATTACATTTCCAACAAACACCATTAGGCGTCATTGAATGGAATATTGATTTTGAAGTAGTCGAATGGAATCCTGCTGCAGAATCTATATTTGGTTATAGTCGTAATGACGCTATTGGTAAACATGCCGTTGATTTAATTATTCCTGATAGTGCAAAGTCACAAGTAGATGAAATATGGAATGCTTTATTAAAAAACAAAGGCGGGATGCGTAGTAGTAATGATAATATAACCTGTTCTGGCGAGACTATTACTTGTGAATGGTATAATACCCCGCTAATTGACATTAATGGTGATGTTGTCGGCGTTGCATCGTTAGTATCGGACATAACTGATAAAGTTAAAATTCAACAAGAATTAGAGATGCATCGCGATCAACTTGAAGAACAAGTTGAACTTAGAACAAGTGAACTAAATGCAATAAATAAGGAACTGGAATCTTTTTCATATTCAGTTTCGCATGATCTAAGAGCGCCATTACGGTCTATAAAAGGATTTACCGATATAATACAAGAAGACTATAGTAATGTATTGAACAACGCAGGTAATAAATTATTATCGCGTGTGCAGAATAATGTGTTACGAATGTCTGAATTAATTGATGATTTGCTAAAACTATCACGTTTGGGATTAAAGGAGCTAATAAAAGAACAGGTTAAGTTAGATGAAGTAGTTTCAGATATTGTTGAGGCACTTAAAATCAGTAATTCCGAGCGCAAAGTTGAGTTTAAACTTAATACTCTTGGAATTGTTTATGCTGATAAAGGCTTGCTTAAAATCGTTATGGAAAATTTATTGGGTAATGCCTGGAAATATAGCGTGAAGAAAGTTGTCTCGTATATTGAAATTGGTAAAAATAATGAAAATGGCGAAACTATTTACTATGTTAAAGATAACGGCGTCGGGTTCGATATGTTAAAAGTTAAAAAATTATTTACTGCGTTTCAACGATTTCATGCTTCAAATGAATTTGAAGGTAATGGTATTGGTCTAGCTACAGTTCAACGTATTATACACCGGCACTCCGGGCGTATATGGGCGGAGAGCATCATAAATGAGGGAACAGTGGTTTATTTTACTTTACCGAATTAACTGAATTTAAGAATTCGAAAAATATAGTAACATTAATGTCTAATATATAGGCAATAACAACATAATAGTGTTGTTTAATTAATCACATTTAACCAAAAATACTATAACTGTACTGTTTAAATTAGATGAATTGTTAATAAATACAATCTGTCTATCTTTTTAAAAAAAGTAATGAAATTAATTACTCTGTTATCTTGTGGCTATTTATCAATTTGGTATGATTTGTTTCGTTGAATGATTAATTGGATGTCTATTGAAGCAGGGAGCTTTAAAATTCGTTCTGGGAATATGTAAGGATACATGTTCGTTCAACAAAACATTTTATGATAGTAAAAATAAACGATAGGGAATCGGGTGTATACATTATTTTTAAGAGCATGGATGTTCTGGTTATCATAATTTGTAATGTTTTTAAACACGGAAGTAATTACGATAGTAAAGGAATTAAGAGGGAAGGAATAATTCTTGAATATTTTAGGAGTGAGGGCTTATTATATTCATGGAGTTATAAATGTGTTAAAAGTACGTTCTATTAAAAAGCACTTCATTTGAAGTGTTTTTTTTTGAATTTTAATTGAGTATTTATCTGTTTGTTTGTACTTTATTTACAGATAAATTAAATTTTGCATTATTATAGGCTTTACTATATTGGTTTGCTTTTGGGTATAAATGATAAGCATATTCCAGGTAAATCATTGCTTGCTGACTGCAGCAACGAGTGTCTAATAAGCTTAAGCCGAATTGATAAGCGAGTTCCGCTGTCATTGCATCTTCAGAAGCATCAAAAATATAAGTATCGACTTTTATTTCATTAGTTTCAGCATCGTTAGCCGGGTAAAAGACCATATATCGATGTGATTCAATTCGGCGTGCTGCTTTATGTTCATAGATACTACAGGGGATATATTGATCATGTTCATTCATACATATCCCGGTTCCGCGGTGTTTTGCATGAATATGAATTCCACGTGGAGGCGGTAATGGACAATTTAGTTTTTGATTGTTAAATATAGTTGCCCAAATTAATTTTTCATCAGATTGTTCGTTGATTTCTACAATCGCTTTAGGAGATACACCACCTTTATAGAGTACCCGAAATTGTTTATTTGTAGCCTGATAATCCTGACAACTGTAAACGTCAGTTATACCATTGTATGACGATTCACATATCTTTAATCCATCAATCTTAACGGCTTTATTTGAAATGTAACTTACGCACTCATTTGCGCTAACGATGCTGCTGCATGTAATCGCAGATAGTATTAACAATAATGTAATTAATTTTCTTATAGGTAGGGTAGATACCACTTCGAACCTCCTGCTACTTCATATGCTAGTTGGGCACTTTATAAATCAATAAGTTGCAACTTTTATGCCTTTCTTAATGACTTGTATAATTTATCGGCGGTTTTAGTTGAAACATAAGCAAAAAATCTGAATAATGTGAAATTGAGTTTTAGGTATTGATTTTAGGATATTATCTTTAATTAACAGTGAGATAGAGTGTATGGATTTGATCCTGAACAAAATTACCTGATGATTGAATTGTTCAAATGTGTGTTAAACTCGTACTGCTCTTCAAATCTGATACTAATGGTATTTTATGGATGAATTTATAAAATTTATTGTTACAGGCATGTGGTTGCAACTTATTGTTTTGGCTATAGCATTATTAGCGCTGATAATTTCGATTTTTGCATACCGGCGTGCAGGTAAAATAAATCAATCCGCAGAATTAAAAAAACAAGCTGATAATAACAATGCTGTTGAACCTATTTTAGAACGATATAAAAGTAATGACGTTTCATTGATGCTTTCGGCAAAACGAAATGCACAAAATCAACTAAGGCTCATTTTAAAAAATACTGGTCTAGTAACAGCAAAAGATATTGATATTATCATTGGTGAACCAATACGGGTAATTAAACAGGAAGAGCTTGTTAATGGAATTAATGATTCCGTACAAATAAATGATTCTGCGCTTAAACCGCGGTTGACAATAATCGATGCAAAAAATAATTTTCCAATACCTGAAATTTTGCCTGGCGTGATATTTGATATTTTTGCAGTAACAACAATGGGCTATGGAAAAATATGTGATTTTCCAATATCGCTTAGTTGGTTAGATGATCGCGGAACGCGACATTTTCAAGATGAAGTTGTAACAATCTAAAATTATTTTGTTTAATTTTTTTAATGGATATTTTCACATTATTAATTGCATTTTTTGCAGGATAAAATGTATTACATGTGTACGATTTGAGATAACTAGCATATTTTGCACTAAGCAAAAAATGCTAGTTTAGTATTAAGCAGACTTTTTAAAACCTTCAACTAATACTGATGGTAATTTTTGTTGGCCGCCTTCTATCAACTTTACTTTTTCACCATCAACTACAATTAATTCATTGCGAACATGAAACATTGCTGTTTTAAAACGAGAATCAAATTTAGGGATTAATTTTGTAACGCCACCACTGGCACCGGATATGGAAAGCAGCATTGGTGCGATGATTAATGAATCAAACTTACCATCATCATTAACATCACTGGGTTTTAGTGATTTTATTTTGTCTAAATGCTGTGTTAAGGCAGGTGCAAATTTATCTATCGCCTTATCAATCGCACCACCACCAATTTTATTTTTTAATCCGCCTAACATTGCTAACTCCTTTTAAATTTAAATGAATCTGGAATATAGCAATGAATTATTAAATTTTGATTAATTATTAAATCATAATGTACTAATTTAAATTTTAGTAGAATTTCGTTACTTAAACAATTGATGACATAGCTATGTTATATTAAAACAAAATAACTAAAAAACTGTTTTTGTAAGCTAATCTGGGGAGTCGTTTCAATGTTTGTAGGTATTCTTGCTATCGCGCTAATCATTGCTGCTGTATATTTATTCAAAAATCCAATAAATAACAAACCACCAGTCATTACCAAAGTGCTTCAGACCGTATTGATACTTTTCGGCTTGTTTGGCTTGCTATCGCGCTCATTTATTATAGTAGATTCCGACGAAGTTGGTCATTTAAAGCGTATTTATCTTGCAGCTAATTTACCTTCAGGACAAATTATTGCAGCCAATGGTGAAAAAGGCCCACAGGCAGAAATTCTGGGCCCAGGCTTTCATTTTCGATTCCTGGTTAAAATACTGTATAAGGATGAATATTTCCCGGTTATTTCAATTCCTGAGGGTCAATACGGTCTGCTAATAGCTAAAGATGGTAGCCCGTTACGTGAACGTCAGTTTATCTCAGATAAATGGCCTGAAAATAAAGTAACCTCGATGCTAAATGCTGAATATTTTCTAACAGCAGGCAAGGGACAAAAAGGCCCGCAATTACACGTATTAGGGCCGGGTAAGTACCGCTTAAATCACTATTTGTTTGATATTAAGTTGGGTAAGGCACTTGATGTTCCGACCGGCAACGTGGCTGTCATTCGATCAAATGTGCAAACAATTGATAACTGTCCGTCACTATTAATAGATGATGGTAAAACGGATGAAAAAGTATCGACACGCATTGTACCTAAAGGCTGCGTCGGAGTATGGGATGAGCCGTTGCAACCTGGTCGCTATTACTTAAATGCCAAGGCGTATGTATCAACAATTATTCAAACGCGTTTACAAACCTGGAATTACAAAGGCGGCTACGTTAAAAGACAAATTGATATTACAGTTGATGATGCCGGAAAAATTCATCAAGAAGTAACATCAACCAAGATTCCAGTTCCGGCTGATGCCGCTGATAAAGCAATTATAGTTCGTGTTGAAGGCTGGACAGTGCCGGTTGATTTGCGTGTTATCGTACAGGTACATGCCAAAAATGCCCCTGTTGTTGTTGCATCCGTTGGTGACTTGGTGCGAATTGAAAATAATATAATCACACCAGCGATACGGGATATCTTGCGTACTATAGGTGGACATAAAGATCGCAAAGTTCTGGATTTTGTTCAAAAGCGAGATGAAATAACAGCATTGGTGGAACAAGCTATTGCCATCGAAGGTCGTAAAGCAGGAGTTAGTATACAGGAAGTTAGAATGGGTGAACCTGCTATTCCACCAGAATTACTAGTTGCAACATTACGAGAGCAGTTAGCAACTCAATTAAAGGCTACCTACGAGAAAGAACAAGAAGCACAACGACAACGTATATCTGTCGAACGTGAACGGGCAACTGCCGATCAACAGTCCACATTAGTTGAAGCCGAAATTGCAAAACAAGCAGCGAAGCATCGTAAAGAACAATTACGACTAGAAGGTGAAGGTGAAAAATTAAAACTAATGGAAATTGCAAAAGGTCAAAAAGCACAAGCAGATGTTTTAGGAAAAGAACGCGCAATGCAACTGCAAGCGCTTGAAAAAACGCTTGCTGCAGCTATCGCAAATCCTGATATAGTGAAAGTACCTAATGTGTTGGTTAGTGGTAGTTCTGGCGGTTTTGAAGGTGCAGCAGCAATACTCGGAGCATCAAATTTAAATGAAACAATGAAAGGTTTAAGACAACAGCAAGTAAAATCAAAATAAATTTATGATGCCGGTATTAGCCGGCATCCTGTTTTTTATATTATTTTAATATTAAACGCGCGTTCCAGAAACCAATACATTCCAATTAGCACAATGAAAATAGATAAGGCAGGTATAATTAATTGCTGGTAATATTTTCTGGAATACATAAGATAAAGTGCCGGTAAAATAACTAAAACTATAATTAATTGACCAAATTCGACACCTAAATTAAATCCAAATAAGCTGGTTATTAGTGTACCTGACGCTATCGGTACTTCTTCCAAAACAAATGCAAATCCAAAACCGTGAATAAGGCCAAACGCAAAAACGATTGGCCAGTGTTTTACATTGTTAGTGTTAATTAAATTGAGTAAAGCTAAAACAATTACAGATAATGCAATAACAGGCTCAATAATTGTAGGAGGAATGGATAAAATTTTAGTCGATGCCAGTATCAGTGTTATTGAATGAGCAATGGTAAATGCGGTTATTAATTTAAAAGTATTGCTAATTAATGATGTTGATTCATTATTTTTATTTTTTAGTAAGGTGGCTGATAATAATAAACAAATTACAAATAGTACATGATCTAGCCCGATTAAAACATGAATAATTCCTTGAATAACAAATTCAAAAAATTGATATAGTGAATTAGTGGTATTTTTGTTATAGGCATATTCTCTATTAGAGTAAGATAGAATATGTGTACTGGTTTTATTGTAATTCTTGATACTTAATATTGTTTTATGAAAAGCATCCTGATCAAATAAAAAATTATATTTTAGGTCAAAATTAGAACTTGGTAGGCAATTTGTGGTAAATGGAATATTGAGATAAACAGTAGCAGCACTGCGTTCTATCATTAGATTTTGTATTTTAAATTGACAAAGTCCGATATTACTTGATATTGAAACAGAATTATTAAATTCGGTAATGATTTTTTGTTTTTGATTTATTATCTCAGACCAAATTAACTGTGAATCACGGTTCTGATCTAAATGCAAAATTAGATGAATATCGTTTAAAGTGGTTTTCCACACACCAGAAATATTTTTACCATTTAAATCCAGATTCAAATAACTTGTCGATGTGGTATGCGAATAAGCTGTAGTCGATATAAATAGACTTGAAAAAATAAATAGTAGAATGGATACTATTTTATTCATGATTTCCCCGTAGCCGTGTTTTTATTATCAACTATTATTTTATCTATAAGCTTATTCAGTCTTTTGTCTGAAATTGCATTTTCAAAATACCAATCAATCACGGGTTTCGCATATTCAGAATTTTTAGCTGCTATGGCGCAGTTTAATAATAATTGAGCATCATATAGTTCTTTTTGTACTGCCCAGTTTTTTTGTGCATACAATCGTGCTTTTTCAATATCATTTTTAACATACAAGTAAAACGCAGATATTTCACGTTGGTGTGTTACATCTAATGTGCTCTGCATCTTATTTAGAATATTTATAAATTGAGTTTGATAAATGGTATTATTTGAAGACAATTTTTCCGCAATTGAAAGTCTTAGTAATACG
>CAYOHQ010000150.1:0-8147 GCA_964403805.1 uncultured Thioalkalispiraceae bacterium
GCTCGACTGCTTCATCCATGAAGCAGACGGTCTTTATCAGGCTGTACCGATTCCACATCCTTACTTTAGTACTCGCTTTAATATCAATGGAACAGTAGTGATGAGCAAACTAGCCGAATACGCCTGTCGAAATGAAACCTGCAAAGGCCGTTTATTTCATGAACCGTGCCCGGAATACCGCAGTGAATATCAACGGGATCGGGATCGCATTATCCATTGCAGTGCATTTCGACGGCTGGAATATAAAACCCAGGTTTTTGTCAATCACGAAGGGGATATGTTTCGAACTCGGCTCACGCACTCGATCGAAGTAGCGCAAATCAGCCGTACTATTGCCCGTATTCTGAATTTGAATGAAGAGCTTGCTGAAACTATCGCACTGGCTCACGATGTTGGCCACACGCCTTTTGGTCATGCCGGACAGGATGCCTTAAATGCCTGCATGATTGATTACGATGGTTTTGAGCATAACCTGCAATCGTTGCGCGTGGTAGACGTGTTGGAACAACGTTATGCCGAGTTTGATGGCTTAAACCTGACCTTTGAATCACGCGAGGGCATCATCAAGCACTGCGCTGTAAAAAAAGCACCTGAATTGGGTGATGTTGGTGAACGCTTTTTGAATCATACGCAACCCTCACTCGAAGCTCAGCTAGTGGATCTTGCGGATCAAATTGCTTATAACAATCACGATGTTGATGATGGCCTACGAGCTGGATTAATTTCGATTAAGCAATTACAGAAGGTTATGTTATTCAATGATCAATATTGTGAAGTTATTAAAAAGTATCCCGACTTGGCCGAACGTCGACTTATTTATGAAATCACCCGCCGTTTAATCAACAATCAAGTCGTCGATTTAGTAGAAACGACTAAACAAAACTTAATCGAACACGATATAAAAACGGTGGACGATGTACGGCAACAAAAACAAGCAGTCGTGCAATTTAGTGAACAAATGTTATCTGAAATATTGGCACTTAAACAATTTCTGCGTAAAGAACTCTACCAACACTATCGTGTTCACCGCATGTCCAATAAAGCCAGACAAATTATTTCAGGTTTATTTACTGCTTTCATGAATGACACAAAACTATTGCCTCCAGAACACCAGCAAACTGTACAAAAATACCAGGAGCAGTTTGGTGACAAAGGCCAGGCGCGTGTTGTTTCAGATTATGTTGCTGGAATGACTGATCGTTTTGCGATAACGGAATATGGCCGTATTTTTAATCCGGGTGAATTGACCTGATTTTTTTAAAATTCTAATAATCCAGCCAAACTACTGCTTCCAAAATGCCGGTGCAAATAAAACCAGTAAAGTTACAATTTCGAGGCGTCCGAGTAACATCGTAAATGCCAATACCCATTTTTGAAATTCGCTGATGTCGTGAAAATTACTCGCTACTGCTCCTAAGCCCGGACCCAAGTTATTCAGGCTTGTGGATACCGATGAAAATGCAGTTTCCTGGTCCATACCGGATGCCATTAAAACCAGCATAATGACAATAAACGCTGCGATGTATAAGGAAAAGTAGCCCCACACTGCATCGATGGTTCGATAGGGAATCGGTTGCTGTTTTATTTTTATATGACGAACAAGATTCGGATGGATTAAGGCTAGAATACCTATCCAGAATTGTTTGACAACGATGATAATTCGAATCACTTTCATACCACCCGCAGTAGATCCGGCACAGCCACCAACAAAACTCGCTAAAAACAATAATGTCGGTAGTGCCGCTGGCCATGAATTAAAATCTTCTGTCACAAATCCGGTGCTGGTAATAAAGGATACCGTCTGAAATAAGCCAAATTGAATTGAAGCACTTAGTGATTCGTGTCGATTTGAAAAGTACAGTGTTGATATTATTATTCCGGCAACCAGTAAAATAAAACCAAGATAGACTCTGACTTCAATATCCTTGAAATACAACAAAGGTTTCTTTTTTAAAATGGCAAGAAAATGTACACTAAAATTAATACCCCCCAACATCATAAAAAAAATCGCAATATAATCAATTAGACTGCTTTTAAAATAACCCAGGCTGGCATCGTGTGTTGAAAAACCGCCTGTAGACACGGTTGTTAAACTATGAGCCAATGAATCAAAAAAAGACATCCCTGCCAGCCAATAAGCTAGTGCACATATCATGGTCAATGCCAAATAAATAAACCAGAATGATCGCGCACTGTGAGTTATTCTCGGTGCAATTTTTTCATCCTTAAATGGCCCCGGTGTTTCAGCTTTGTACAATTGCATGCCACCAATGCCAAGCATCGGTAATATCGCAACAGCTAGCACAATAATACCCATACCACCTAACCACTGTAATTCTTGCCGGTAAAATAATATTGAATGCGGTAATGAATCTAAATTAGTTATCACTGTCGCACCGGTTGTAGTCACTGCGGATATCGACTCAAAAAATGCATCTGTTAAACTTAAATGAGGACCAATTAAGAGTGGTAAACTTCCCAATAACCCGACAATAAACCAAAACAGCGTAACAATGATAAAACCGTCTCGTTTAGAAATATCCACATTATAACGTCGTACCGGCATCCAGAGAATCACTCCCATCGCTAATACAAACGCCAGACTTAAAATGAAATGATTAAATTCACCTTCATTAAAAAAAAGTGAAATAAAAATAGGCGGCAATAAAGTGATGCTGAAGCCGATAAGCAACAAACCAAGAATTTTTTGAATTAGTAGCAATTTCAATGTAATAAACTCAATTTACTTTACAAGGCATCTTATTTCCTTGCAGCAAATAAAACTTAACAATTATGAAATCAAGCTGCAACATCCGCAAGTATTTTTTTTTCATTACGCCATAGCCGTAACGTCAAATGCTGTTAATTATTGTACAATGATTAAAATTCAATTCGAGGCTGAAATGCGCAATTTAACGAAAATATTACTAACACTGATAATTCTGATTTTATCTTTAAATGCTTATGCTAACAGCATATTTAAAACACCCTACGGTGATTCTGAAGTTACCTTCAAAGTTCAACAATATAAAAATACCCCAATCTACTATGTGATTGGTTTATCGGGTGTTCCCGGTTCTGAGAATGAGGGTCATACATCCAATGCCGGCTTTGTTATTACGGATAAAGGCGTTGTAGTATACGATGCATTAGGCACACCGATTCTGGGTTATCAATTATTATCGGCTATTAAAAAAATTACTAATAAACCCATAGCCTATGTTATCGCCGGACATTATCACGCGGATCATGTTTATGGCTTACAAGCATTCAAAGAACATTCTAAAGCTGTCATTATCGGTCAGGATTCAGCTTATATTTATATTAATGATCCAGTCTCAAAAAATCGATTAATTCAACGTCGTGAATCATTATTCCCTTGGGTGAATGAGAAAACCTATTTGGTTAAGCCAAACGAAACTTATTCAGAACATAAAATAATTGATATGGGTGACACTACAATCGAATTGATCCACGCAGGCACAGCACATTCGCCTGATGATACCATTATGATTGTAAAAAAATATGCTGTGGTTTTTAGTGGTGATTTGATTTATGCCGGGCGATTACCGTTTCTTGGGGGTGATGCTGTTAACACTAAAAATTGGCTAAAAGGATTAAATTACTTACAAAATATTAAGCCTACACCCCGATTTATTATCCCGGGACACGGTGCACCGGATACTGATCCAGCACGTTCAATAGCATTTACTAAAAACTACATTACTTTTTTAAGGGTAACAATGGGAAAAGCTGTAGATTTGTTAAACGATTTTGCAGAAACTTATGACAAAACCGATTGGACTCAATATAAGAATGTGAAAACATTTAATGCCGCGAATAGAAGTAATGCCTATCGTGTTTATATCGAAATGGAGTCTGAATTATTTGAATAGTTAATTAGTTCAGGCATTTAAAAATAACTGTATAAAATATAAACAGTTTTTATCTGCTAAATTAGTATTTCATAAAATACTATATTCAATATGTTATATTTTTGTTTTCGTCTGAATTTGAATAAACGCTAATAACTATATAGTATATACAGTGCTTCAAGGATATATTTAAACTAGCTACAAAGGTCGTGGCTATAGGGACATGGGCTAGATGCCAAAATTAATTCACCGTTACTCATCTAACAAATCATTAGCACTAAAACTCTTAGTGTTGCTTACTCTTGTTTTAAGCAACCTTTACAATTCGGCATTAGCGCAAGAAAGAGTTTACACCTACAGCAGCATCATCAAAGTTTTACCAAACCGCTCACTCGATGTTACTGAGACGATTACTGTTAATGTTGAAAACAGAAAAATTCGCCACGGCATTTACCGTGACTTTGAAACCTCACGTGTCAATCAGGACAATGAAAAAGTTACAGTTGATTTAAAAATCATCGGTGTCAAACGCAATGGCGTTGTAGAGAATTATCATACCCGACAACAAGGTAATAAAATCAGAGTATTTTTTGGTTCAAAAGATAAAATTGTCACCAAGGGAATTCAGACTTATATTTTTCATTACGTAACCAACAATCAACTTAACTCATACCAGGACAAAGACGAATTTTACTGGAATGCATCGGGTAATAAATGGAGCATGCCAATTTTTCGAGTGGAGGCAACAATTGTATTACCACCCGGAGTTAAGAAAAAACAAATTACGTTTAATGCCTACTCGGGATATACAGGCGTTAATAAACAGGATTACATTAGTTCTTTTAGCAACAACCATACGGTAAAATTTGCATTAAACAAAAAATATTTAGCCGGTAACGGTTTAACAATTGCGATTGCCTGGCCAAAAGGACTTATACAGCCAGCAAATAGCTCAAAACCGAAACCTCAAGTAGCTATAACTAAAGACGAAGTTGATAATATCGTTGTTAGCGAAAAATCTGTCCCAGCTAAAACCCCACTAAAAAATGAAACTGCAATTCTACCGATCCTGAAGGTTGCAGAACAAGAGGCGATTATACAACAAGAAGTATCAAGCAAAAATAAACCCGACAAGGTAGTTAAAAACGAGCAGCAAGTAACGCAAATTTCAAAACCTGAAGAAATCCTTGTAAATAAATCTGAAGCCAGTGTTAAAAGCGCATCAATAAATTTCTTAAACGATTTCAATTTACTGCTAATTGAAAAAACAGCTAATTTAACACAAAGCAATTTAATCGCTTTAACAAGCTTAGTGCTGCTATTAATCTATTTTTTAACTATTCGAATCATTTTAAAGAAAAAATCAGATAGTAGCAATAAGAGCAGCTCGGAAGAAAGTGAAAATATTCCAGAAAACCTGTCACCTGCTGCTATACGTTACATTTACGAAATGGGTTATGATGATAGAACATTTGCTATAGCATTAATTAATATTGCTGTTAAAGGTCATATTGATATTATCAACACCGGAAATGCCTATAAAATAGAACGTCGTGATTTTAGTGCTGCAGACAAATTGTCCGATGATGAATCACTGTTATTAAACAGCTTAATGAAAGATGAATCTGTTATTAAACTTACATCTAAAAATCATAGGGTCATTCGTGATGCAATGACAAAACATCGAAATTTACTCGAAAAAGATCATAAAGATAAATATTTTTCTACCAATAAAAAATGGTTTAATATTGGTATTGCTTTGATTAGCATTACTGTGATGGCAACAGCTTATGTCGAAAATTCTTTTGCCGAGGCATTAATACTTTTCACCCTGGCTAGCATTTTCACTTTCTTTACTTTTATATTTAGCTATCTATTATTAAAATTGCTTAATTTTTATAATAATTTTGATATCGAAGTCATTTCAAATTCACCCTATTACGCCTCAATACTTGAATCGAAAGAGGCATATGTCTTTGCACTCGTGGCTATAGAAACAGGAATGATTTCTTTGCTAACTAATTACCTCGATCCAGTCAGTATTTTTACAATCAGTTTAGCTGGTTTTATTAGTGCTATTTTTAGTGATTATTTAATCTCACCCAATACTGAAGGTAAGAACATAATTAATAAAATTGTACATTTAAAAAAATTCATCACTCATGGTGAAATGTTAAAGGCTAATATGCACTATGATTCAATCCAGATTTCACAACAAATCAGTGCATTTGATAATTATCTACCGTATACCATTGCCTTAGGCGTTGAAACACAGTGGGGTAATCATTACTCCTTATTGTTCAATGATAATAACAACAGTGATGATGCACCGGGTTATTCACCCCATTGGTATCATGGTAGTGGCTGGAAAGAGAATAATACCACGGGTTTTTGTGAATCATTATCATCAAATTTTTCATTCTCTGCCGCTTCTGCTGCAAAATCACCTGAACATAACTTTGATGAAAATAATACACTATCTTTTGCAAAGCACTAAATAATTAAATTGGTCAAACTTAATTACGGTTTAAATATTTGAAATGATTTTTTTATTAAACTTTTTTTACCGTGTTTAAGTTCAATATAATAGTTACCTGGTACTAATCCCTTTCCAGGAATTTCAATCGAAAATATTTGTTCGCCTTTTGAACCATCTATTTTAATTGTTTTATCTAGTAGTTTAGTAACAGCGGTATGATCTAATAGTTTCACTAGTAAAAAATTAGATCCCCTTGAAAAATTTTTAAATTGTATTCCGAAATATATTAGTTTTCCTGATTGAATTCGGATATCTTCCATTGCCTCCATTGAGCTCAACAACACATCACTAAAAATAATTTTATTAATCGCAGGGTCTTTTGAGCTAATCGCTTCGGCTAACATTGTTTGCGTTTTCTTTAAATACTTACTGTCAGGATAAAATTGTTCAATTAGTTGCAATATTAATTTTGCATTCGATATATTATTTGATTTTATAGCTTGCGTTGCCTGACTTACTAATTTTAATTCAATTTCCTTAAGTGCTAATAATGCTGCTTTATTATTGACATCAATTTTAAATACTGACTTATATATTTTTAAAGCATTATTATTTATTGGTGTTACATAGTTCCCTTTATCCATTTGTTTTTTTGCTAATAATAAATAATTATCAACTTGTTGTTGAACCTTATATAATTTTTGTAAATTTTTATACGATGATTTTAAAAATGCATCATTAGCACTAACCTTTAAACCGGATTGTGCAGAAATAATTGCACTTTCATACTGTTTAGCTGCCTGATAATTTTTTACCTGATCTACAAAAACATCAAGCATTTTTCTTTGCAAAATTTTGGCTTTAAGATTTTCAGGGTCAACACTGAATATTGCGATTAACTCATCAAGCGCATTTTCAGATTCTGGCTCTATAAATTGTTCTTTATTGAAGTACTCCTCAGCTAAACGTAAATGAGTATTGACTGATTCTTTTCTAAGTAAAATATTTTCAAATTTTTGAAATTTGGGCTTATTAACTACCTGTGGAAAATTTGTTTTTAATATATTTAATAGTAATTCCCCCTTCCCTATATCATCATTAGCAACACTATCTCTTAACTGCATTATAAACCAATGTCGCAATTTGGAAATTCCTTGTCGAGCAGTTGCATCATTACTATTTTTACCGAGTAAATATTTATAATAAAAAATAAGTTTATCTGCATTCTCCGGTTGTTCATTCAAATTTTGTCGTAACTCAATAAATTCAGATTCAGAAACAATTTTTATTATTTCGTTATTTTGTATTCCCACCCCTTGTCTGTTAATTATGAAATTATTTACATTAAATAAAACAGCTGGTTTCTGTAGCAATTTTTCTTTTTTAATTTCTGGAATGGCTGCAACAGATTTTTCTTCAGATTTTAATTGTATTTCTTCCAGTCCTATTTTTTGTTTTAGTTCAGTGGGTAAATATTGATGCAATAAGGGTAGTGCATATTGCTGCCAATACGGATCAACATAGGGTTTAATACTATTTTTATTATAATAAACCGCACTTGCGGCACCCAGTAAGAAAAGTAAATAGATTAATCGTCTGCGTCTTTTTAATGATTTAAATTCATCTGTATTTCGAATATCAATAGCCGGTGTTACTGCGTTATTTTTCGATGGTGAATGGCTCTTGATTTTTTTTCCGGATTTTATGTTTTCTGTCAGTCTCGATTTATTTCTGCTCACTTTATTTTGATGTTCATGAACTTCAGACTCAATCATTGTAGCTGCATTATAATC
>CAYOHQ010000151.1:0-8099 GCA_964403805.1 uncultured Thioalkalispiraceae bacterium
TATCATAAATGTAAATCAATATTTTAACAAACAATTCCAATTTTTCCAATGTTAAGCCATAGTAATATATTAAGATCATTAAATCAAATAAATTACGAGATTGTACAGAATCAGCAAGTAATAAAATTTTTGAAACTTTCAAACAATCGAGAGATAAAATTTTAAATTGTGTTTCATTGTATTGTATTGTATCGCAATTACTATAAAAATCGCGTTGTTGTTTTGTTTTGCCATGAATAAAAAAACAAAGCTTAATACCATTTATAATATAATTTTGAGTATAGACATGTAAATTAGCACCGGTATTGATTTTAAATTGGGATACGGTCGTCACGTCTGAAGTATTATGAATAGAATAACCCTTGTCTTTTAAACTCACTATTAATTCATCTATTTTATTTGTTGGTAATATCTGCTGATAACATGCAAAGTCAAAATCAAGGCTGAAACGATGATTAATTTGTAACGCAAGAGCAGTATCGCCGACTAATGTAAAATCAATTAACTCTGGTGAATTAAGTAAACGATTAAATAATTGCTTTGCATTATTTGTTAAGATCGAGCTATCACTAAAAGTGTCAGTACTAATCATATTAGTTTAGACTGCATTTTTCTAATTTTGTATTTTCAGCAATAAGAATTCCTTCATGAATATGTGAAATCAGTTTAAACAATGTTGTAAATTGAGGTTGATCAATGAAATGATCGAGTTCTAATTCAATACGCTGCAATCCAAAAAAGTGTGCAATACGCAATATATCATTGAAGCGGGTTTTGGCTAAAACTAAACGAATAAAAGTTGCGTCATCAATATCCGGATTAGCTAAATCGTAAGGAAACTCCAGATTTAATTGTTCAGATAACGTGTTTTTGTAGTTGTTTATCGCTTCTTCAATTTGGTTATTGTTATCAGAATTAGTTTGGTAATTATTTTGCTTTTGGATAATGTTTATTTCCAATCCCACAGCATGTAATGCAGAGATAACCTTGCCAATCTCTGCAGTTTCTTTTCCGCGTTCTAGCTCGGAGAGAAATCGAACACCGGTATTACTAATCACTGAAGCTTGTTGCAGTGTCATACCAGCGTTCTTACGGCTGGATCGAATTAGTTGGCCTAATTCACTGGTATTTTTAATGGTGTTCATTATTAATTTATATACCGCTCTGTTGTTTATGTCAACCATAAACAGTAATTTATAGCTATAATTTTCCCGTACGGGACAATTATGCGGTATGAGTTAAAATTAGTGTGTGAGAAGACTGCTGTTTCCATGCTTGCATCTATTCGCCGGTATGCGATGATTTATAAATGCCCCTTCAACAATTTCATCCTGCGGTCTCTCACTGGTTTAATCAGGTCTTTGACTCGCCGACTGAAGCTCAATTACAGGCCTGGCCTTCTATAAAAGCAAATAAACCCACCTTAATTGCTGCGCCAACCGGGTCGGGTAAAACCCTGGCCGCATTTTTGGCATCAATAGATTCTTTGATTTGTGAGGGAGAGCAACACGGTTTACCCGAAACAACACAAATTCTTTACATATCACCATTAAAAGCACTTTCAAATGACATAGAAAAAAATCTGCAATTACCACTCAATGGAATTCGCGATGCATTACTGGAATCGGGTCATGCCGATATTCCGGTAACCGCCGCAGTTCGAACGGGGGATACAACACAATCGGAGCGCAGTAAGATGCGGCGCAATCCACCGCATATTCTGGTTACCACGCCGGAATCGCTGTATTTACTGTTAAGTTCAGTTTCTGGTCGCGAAATGTTGCACGGTGTTCGAAGTGTGATCGTTGATGAAATTCATGCGCTTGCCGGTAATAAACGCGGAGCGCATTTAAGTTTGTCGTTACAACGCTTATCGGCCTTGTGCGTAAAACACGCTGGTTCCGAACCGATTCGAATTGGTTTATCTGCAACCCAAAAACCCATTAAAGCAATGGCGCAGTTTTTAGTGGGTGAGCATCAAGAGTGCAATATTGTCGATACCGGGCATAGCCGTGATCGTGATTTGGCAATTGAGTTACCGGAAACACCATTGGAAGCTATTTTATCAAATGATGCCTGGGATGAGGTTTATGATAAGCTCAGTAGTTTTACTGAAGATCATCGCACTACATTGGTATTTGTTAATACCCGGCGTTTAGCCGAACGCGCTGCACACCATTTAGCAGAGCGCATTGGTGAAGAGTTTGTGACATCACACCACGGTAGCTTGTCAAAGGAACATCGTTTTCAGGCAGAGCAAAAATTAAAAAATGGTGAGTTAAAAATATTAGTCGCGACAGCATCTCTGGAATTGGGTATTGATATTGGTGATATCGATTTAGTCTGTCAGTTAGGTTCACCGCACAGTATTGCGGCTTTTTTACAAAGAGTCGGTCGTTCTGGTCATAGCATTAATGCGAGACCCAAAGGCCGGTTGTTTCCAGCAAGCCGGGATGATCTGGTTGAGTGTGTTGCATTACTCGATGCCATTAGGAATGAAGAGTTGGATCGAATTAGTATTCCATCTCAACCATTGGATGTTATGGCACAACAAATTGTAGCCGAAGTAGCCAATCGAGAGTGGTCGGAACAGGCTTTGTATCAACAGTTTAAATTAGCCCTACCCTACAAAAATTTAACACATGAAACATTTACTGCCGTAACGCGAATGTTGGCTGATGGATTTTCAACACGACGTGGACGGCGCGGTGCTTATTTACATCGAGATTCAGTTAACGGCATATTACGTCCGCGCCGATCAGCTCGTATCGTTGCATTAACCAATGCCGGGTCAATCCCGGATCAGTTCGATACCGATGTGATTTTACAGCCCGAAGGTTATAGCATTGGAAATTTAAACGAAGACTTTACCTTTGAAAGTATCCCCGGCGATATTTTTCAATTGGGTAATACGTCATATCGCATGTTGAAGTTTGAGCAAGGTAAAGTCTTTGTTGAAGATGCACACGGCGTACCACCGAATATTCCATTTTGGTTAGGTGAAGCACCGGGGCGTACAGATGAGTTATCTTCTGCCGTTGCTCAATTACGTGAACGTGTTGGATTGTTATTAGCACAGGGTAGTGAATCAACACAAGGAATTTTGAAACAGGAGCTTGGATTATCTGATTCAGCGGCACAACAAATTACCGAGTATTTTGCTGCAGCAAAAGCAGCTTTTAATAACAAATTACCAACACAATCCACAATTATTTTTGAACGCTTTTTTGATGAAGCCAACGACATGCATTTTGTTATTCATGCGCCATTTGGTTCGCGAATTAATCGTGCCTGGGGTTTGGCTTTGCGTAAACGCTTTTGCCGTAAATTCAATTTTGAATTACAAGCTGCGGCCACCGATGACAACATCATTTTATCACTAGGGCCTACTCACAGTTTCCCATTAGAAGAAGTTAAAGATTATTTAAAATCAACGACAGTGCGTGGTATTTTAATTCAAGCGATGCTGGATGCGCCAATGTTCGCAACACAATGGCGTTGGAACTGTAATATTTCATTAGCAGTACCACGCAATCGAAATGGTAAACGTGTGCCAGCACAATTTCAGCGTAGTAATGCTGAAGATCTAATTGCCGTGATTTTTCCGGATCAATTAGCCTGTCTCGAAAATATTGCAGGCAATCGAGAAATCCCCGATCATCCCTTAGTAGAACAAACTTTAGATGATTGCTTGCATACCCGCATGGACATCGATGGCCTGGAAAAGATATTACAAAAAATAGAAAATAATGAAATAGAAATTATAACAGCAGACTTAACCAGCCCATCACCCTTGGCACAAGAAATTATTAATGCTCGACCCTATGCCTTTCTGGATGATGCACCGGCAGAAGAGCGGCGCACTCTTGCCATTCAACAACGTCGTCATCTCGATGTTCAATCGGCAACAGAGTTGGGTAAGCTGGATGCCGATGCAATAGCACGGGTACGACAAGAAGCATGGCCAGCACCTCGTGATGCTGAAGAATGTCATGATGCACTGGTTGTATTGGGGTTCATGAGTGATAGTGAAGCAGTAGCAAATAACCATTATATTGACGACTTAATGCAGCAGAATCGTGTAACTCGATTGAGTACAGAAATTAATGGTGTAATTAAAAAAATTATTGTTGCAGCAGAGCGACTTGCGCAGTTCCTGATTTTATTTCCAAATGCGGAATTCACACCACAAATTCAAGCTGTTGTTGAAAACACTAATCCACAACTCGATCCAGAACAAATTTTAATTGAAATTATTCGCAGTCGTTTAGATTGTCTAGGACCAGTCACAATACAACAATTAGCAACACCACTTGGATTATCGGTATTTCAGGTAGAGCAATCTTTGCTGGCATTAGAACAGCAGGGTTATGTTGTTCGAGGAAATTTCACAAATAATCAGGAGGCACAGGAGTGGTGTGAACGTGGCCTGCTTGCGCGTATTCATCGCTATACCGTTAAACGTTTACGCAATGAAGTGGCAGCCGTTAGTCCTGCTCACTTTATGTCTTTCCTGTTTCACTGGCAACGGCTTGATGATCCACTGGAGGGTTCGCAAGCGTTAAATTTAGTGCTGGATCAATTAGAGGGTTTAATTTTACCAGCAGCAGCCTGGGAGGCCGATATTATTCCAGCACGATTACAGGATTATCTACCCCATTGGCTGGATCAAGCTTGCACTAGTGGCTTACTAAGTTGGTTGCGACTAAATCCGCTAAAAACCAAAGAAAATAAATTATCATTAGCGTCGCCGATACGCACAACACCAATCAGTTTAATTGCCCGACCGCACGTGATGCATTGGCGTAGTTTTACAACTCAGAATTCTAACAATATCAAACACAGTAGTCATGCACAGCAAGTTTACGATTATATAACACAACACGGTGCAATGTTTTTTTCCGATTTAGTGAGTGCGACCGGCTTGCTGCGAACTCAGCTTGAAAATGCATTAGGTGAGTTAGTTAATACTGGAGAATTAACAGCCGATAGTTTTGCCGGGTTACGTGCACTTATGACACCAAGCCAACGTAAACCAAGCTTTGGCGGACGACGTTTACGACGATTAATAAACGACAATAGTATTGAAGATGCCGGACGCTGGTCATTAACATCACCTGTTTTGAAAAATAACAATAATAACGAGAGTGTTGAGAACACCAGTGTGCAGCATATTGCCGAAACATTATTATTACGCTATGGCGTTGTATTTAAAAAATTATTAGATCGTGAAAATCTACCATCATGGCGTGATTTATTATATTGTTATCATCGCATGGAAGCGCGCGGTGAGATTCGCGGCGGGCGCTTTGTAACGGGTTTTAGTGGCCAACAATTCGCACTACCAGAAGCAGTATCGATGTTACGACAATTCAAGCAAAATGAGTCACAACATTTAATTGCAATTTCGGCTTGCGACCCGTTAAACCTAACCGGTATCTTCACACCCGGAAAACGTGTTCCTGCTGTGAGTACCAATCGAATTGTGTATTATAAAGGCGTAGCAATAGCCACTAATTTAAAGGGCGTAGTGTCAATAGCCTCATCTACCCCTGCCGAAATTAAGCAGCAAGTAGAATCAATGCTCATTCGAAAGCGATTACGGCATGCAACAGTTTGACTATTTAAGCTCTTTAAGTATTTTTTTATTTTCAGCTTGTTTATGCCATTTATCAAAACATTCAAGACCACAAAAATGCATCACATAATCATCAATTTCTAATGCCTTGCCACTCATCATTGGAACTTCCTTAATACAAATTTCACAACTAAGTAGCTCCTGATCTTTTGAATTCGCGTGTGTATCCATGAAAACCTCCAAACAATCGAAACTCTATAAAAGATTATAGAACATGGAATATCACTGCGGATTGAGTTAATAAAAATTTTTAATCGTTTGGCTTTTAGAGATGAATTTTACTACTGAAATATCGATTAAAGTGTAAAAATCGATTGAAGTAGCGTAATCGATGGTAACAATGTAAGTGATATAATCATTCCATGATTAATATAACTAAATGATTTTTATGTGTTTATTTCTAATTTCGATATTGACTGTATGAAATTCAGACAGTAGTATGTTGATATCGAAATATTAATAAATTTAATGCAACCAGATAGCATACACACACTGGCACAAACAGTATTTCCTTTTTAAAACTAGTCATAAAATTCAGATATTTCTTTAACGGTACAAAATGCATAAATAATTTTTTATGCTAACCCACTGTTTTGTGTATTCACTGGAAGAACATTAAACAATTAGTTAATTAAAGGTTTTTATGAATACATTTTCTTTTAAAGTAAAATTTTCATTATTGGTATTAGTAATTGCAACTGCATTTACTTGTAGTAGCGGTTCATCATCAGTTGGTGCAGTCCTTAAGGCTGATAGTGATAATACTGAACCAACACCAACACCAACACCAACACCAACACCAACAATAGATCCAGTATCGGCAATTAATCCAGAACCGATACCAGACCCCATTTTTAAAACTGATCCAGAACCGACATTAGATTCTGATCCTTCAACAGACTCAGATTCCAATTCTGATAATAATTCATCCGAAAATACTGAAACGGAATCAGCTATATTTATTACCACAGTAAGTGGAACAGTTGCTTGTGATTATGGGAATGGAATAATTGGATGTTGGAAATCAATCTGTAAAGCGATTCCGAAGAAAAATAATTACAGGCAGTTAAATGCAAATTATTTATTAAATGGTAATTATGAGTTATATATTAATGAACATTTTAATTCTGACTGTTCAGATACACCAATTAAAACGACTATTCCTGCCGGTATTAAAATATACATATCGGGTAGCGAGGTAATTGCAAGCAATGGACTATTATCACATTACATTGACATTATTACGTCAATCCCTAATCAAACGACAACTTCATCAACTGCGTTTAATATATCAGGCTCTCCTGAAAAATTATGTTTTACAAAGAAAGGTTTTCAATGGCCAGGTTATAGTACTAAATCAAATTCAGATTATGAAGAATCAAGTACAGATGAATTTTCAATAGTAATTTCAATAAATGACTTAAATTCAAATAGTAGTACCGATGTTCCTGAAATTATTATGGATGAAATTGTATGTTTTACTAAAATACAATAGCATATTGTTTTATCTAAAAAAGCTGTGTTTATTATTAACACAGCTACTAATTTAAAGGTGGTAGCTATATTCTATATTAACTAATTTCTTAAACGACTTAAGTCGATACTTGCCGTTGTGCCGTTTTTATCATCAAAACTAAGTGTTAAGCGCCAGCCTAACTGTCGGCAAATTCTTTCGATAATATACAATCCCAGGCCACTACCTTCATTTTGTTGTGATCCTGAACCACGAACCCTTTTTTGAAAAATTGTAGAAAGTTCATCGGGGCTGATATTATTGCCAGTGTTAACTATAGTAACGACTTCATTTTCAATAGTGATATAAACAGATCCTTTTTCAGTATGCTCAATAGCATTTCTTATCAGATTATTAATAACTACCGCAACCATTCCATAATGTGCATGCACCAGGGTTTCAGTTAAGGTCAATTGAAGATTTAACGATTTCTGTTTGATTAGAGGTTGATAATCAGAAATGGATTTTTCAATTAAAGATTTTATATCAACATTCTCTGCCTGAAGATTTAGATGGATACTGTCTTTAGCAAGATAAAACAATGCATTTACAGTCTCTTCCATATTATGAGCGGCATGCTGTAAACGCGATAGCGTTGGCTTTGCACTATCGGGTATTTTTGAATTTGCTTCTAATACTTCCGATGCGCCCGATATAATGGCAATCGGTGTTCGTAACTCATGGCTGGCAGCATCAAGAAAATCTTTTTCTCTATCCATAAAGCCATCCATACGCTCAAGATAGGAATCGATTGCACTCGCAATAATACTGATATCTTTTTCATTATAGTGTGTGTTGAGTGTTAACCCTCTTTCCGCAGGGTTTAGTTTATTAACACGCTTAGCAAGATCGATAACCTGCTTTGTCAGGTTACGAGACAAAAAGATACTAATAAAAATTATTATGAGGGTAGTCGCTAATATTAAAAAAACAATGATTAATGTGAGT
>CAYOHQ010000152.1:0-8059 GCA_964403805.1 uncultured Thioalkalispiraceae bacterium
ATTTCCTCGACATGTGTGTTGGCCAATGTGGTATCTGGGTTGGTGAAAACATTGAACCTGAATTGAAAAATTCAGAATTAATGCCTACTGAACCTTACCTATTAGGGTCTCATTCTGGTTGTTGCGGAATCTGGGTTTCTGGTCCTACTGACGTTGGTGCGCCAATGGAAGAAACAGAAGCTGGCGTTCCTGATCACTTGCCTAAAGGTTGGAACTGGGGCTACCGTAGCATGACAACAGTTGGCGGTTTATTTACTGCTGGTGATGGTGTTGGTGCTTCTGGTCATAAGTTCTCATCTGGTTCACATGCTGAAGGCCGTATGTGTGCTAAGTCTATGGTTAAATACGTTATCGACAACAAAGATTTCAAACCTGAATTAGATACTTCAGTTGATGATCTTGTTGCTGCTATTTATCAACCTGTTAAGACTTACTTAGAACATAAAGACTACACAACAGCAATTGATGTGAATCCACATTATATTACGCCTAAAATGTTGCAGTTCCGTTTGCAAAAAATTATGGATGAATATGTTGCTGGTACATCAACTTATTATCAAACGAATGCAGAAATGATGAAAGTTGCTGGTGAAAAGTTAGACATGTTGAAAGAAGATGCTGAAAAAATGCGTGCTAAAGACCTTCACGAATTACTTCGTGCCTGGGAAAACTATCACCGTATTATTACAGCTGAAGCTCATTTGAAACATATCGAGTTCCGTCAAGAAAGTCGTTATCCTGGTTTCTACTACAGAACCGATAAAAACTTCGTTGATGAAGAAAACTGGCATTGTTTCGTTAACTCAATTTATGACAAAGAATCTAAAAAATGGACATGCTTCAAGCGTGCTCATGTAGATTTGGTTGATAAGTCTAAATTGTTTAAATAAGCTAGATTTTCGAAGCTAATTAAAAAACCGGGGTCGAAAGATTCCGGTTTTTTTTTGTTTAAAATTTTTAACGGATAAAAGTTACAAATTACTTCACCTTAATATAACCTTAATATAAAAGTGCTAATATACATCTCGAATTTAAATTAATAATAAGGAGTTTTTTGTGAACGTAATTAAAAAAGGAATAATGGGAGCAACAATTTTAAGTGCAGTTATATTAACAGGCTGTGCAGGTGCAGGTTCAATTGGCGGAAATGCAGTACCAGGTGGTTTATACTCTTCTGTTGATTTACCAGGTGATTCAATTAAAAAAGCAGGATCTAAAACTGGCAAGGCATGTTCTTCATCAATTTTAGGCGCATTTGCATCTGGTGATTCAAGCATTCAAACTGCCATGAAAGCAGGCGGAATCACAGAAGTAACTAATGTAGAATATAAAGTAAAAAATCTCTTAGGACTTTATGCTTCTTATTGCACAATCGTTACTGGCAGCTAATCTGTCTAATACGTAATACCCAAAATTCGGAATCGAAAGATTCCGGATTTTTTTTGCTTGTATTTTTCTCACATTGCCCCCAGTGCTCAAAATTCAATTTATATAGGATCAATAACTACGATCCTGTATAATACCCAACTAATATTCACATTAATTCCCACACAATTTTTAAGAGTAGTAAGTCATGAGTGATAACCGGTTCGATAATATTCCATTTGATAGTCCTGTTGCCCCAAATCAGTTAGAGCTAAACAGTAAAATATGTTTTAACTGCCATCCAGGTGTATCGTGCTTTAATGAGTGCTGTCGTCAGGCTGATATTACTCTGGCACCTTACGACATCATTCGTATGAAAAATCGACTCGGTCTAACTTCGACTGAATTCTTAAAGAAACACACGGTCCCCTTTGAAATGGATGGCCATGGTATGCCGGGTGTTAAAATGCGGACTACTGACGATGATCCCGTTTGTTTGTTTATGGATGAGAAAACTGGCTGTACGATTTACGAAGATCGACCGACTTCATGCCGTTATTACCCTATTGCGTTATTGTCATCTCGAAAATCGGATGAATTTCATGATGAACAACATTACGCCTTAGTTAAGGAATCACACTGTAAAGGACATGAAGAACAACGTGAAATCAGTGTTGAAGATTACCGAAAAGAGCAACAAGTTGAAGATTATGATCTTTTAAACCGAGAATACTATCAAATCATATTAAAGAAAAAATCAGCAGGACCTGCAATTGGTAAACCCTCTACCACTAGCTTTCAGTTCTTTTTCATGATTGCATTTGATACAGACAGATTTAAAGATTTTCTTAATTCAAAAAGTTTCAGAACAGTTTACGATATAACCGATGAAGAATTTCAGTCAATAAACAATGATGAAATAGAACGCTTAAAATTTGGCTATCGGTTATTACGTCAGGTATTATTTGCCGAAGAAAGTATTAAGCTCGTTAAAGATGCATTTGACACACGAATGGAAGACAGGAAAGAAATTCTGGAAGCCAGACGTGCTGCAGAAATAAAAGAACACCAGACAAAAGAAGATGCAAAATATACTCAAGAATAAATAAAACAGCAGTTAATATATATTTAACTGTCAGCGAACAGCATTATAAAGCCGGCTAATAGTAAAACAATAACAGCAAGCATGATATTGTGACGGTCGATTTGGTGTTTGCGATCTTTATAAGAATGATTCATGCCTTACCTCAATTGATTAAGTATTATCGAAAATAAGTAATTTTAGCATCTATTTGTTAATTATAACTCAACATATTAATGCTTATCAATCGTATAATTGATTAAAATTTATACAATAGAACAAAGGAAAAGTAAGGTTTGAAAGGTAACTAACTGAAAACTAAATTTTTGCTGTATGTGTAACTGCAGCTACCGATTGACTTGTTGGCGCATCCGCATAATAAGTAACAGCAGCCGTCATCGTTAGTACGATGAAAGATAAAACAATTTTTTTAACTTTAGATTTAGTGCTCATAATTTCCCTCATTTCTACCCGACAACATAGCAATAACTAGAAACGGGAACAGTGACTTTTTAAGAGTGGCTATTGTTAATTATTACCAAACAAAACTCAAGTTATTTTATTCAATTTTAAGATTAATTTAAGGTTACACTACAAAAAATATGAGAATATTATCGGTTTAATTGAAATTATATTTAGAATAAATCTACAAATAGAGTGTTTAAAGACTAAACACTTAAACCACCTGTCATCTTTATTCTACAACAACGAGACTAAATACAATCAAGCTTTAATCAATAAGACCAGACTTATCAGCAATTTTATATTGCTCAAGTTGTTTCATCACCAACACCATAGCATCAGCGTAAGGCACGGTTCCGGCACGTCGAATAATTTGTTTGCCACGCTTACTCAAGGCAAACTTAATGAAATCATTAACTCTTGGGTTAGTATTACCCGTGTTCCGCACCAGATATAAAGGACGATATAATAAATACGAACCAGTTTTAATACTGTTGTAATCGGGGAGAATTCCCTGAAGTTTTAAAATTTTAACATCCCGTTTTTTTGCGCTACTTATTCCTGTTGTACCAATACCGTTGCGATTTTTAACTATGCCTTTTTCTAGTGGTCCTGATGACGGTTTGAAATACTTCGCTCCGGGAAAATTCTGATTAAAGTTTGCAAAAACCAGTTCACGTAATGTTCGCCCGACTCCTGAAATTTTACTCTTACGAACATAAAGATCGATAGCCGCATTATTGCCGCCCAGTTCTGACCAGTTTTTAATTTTACCGAGATATATTTTTTGTAGTTGCGACAGCGAAATATTGTTAACCGGATTGCTTTTATTAACGATAACAACCAGGGCATCCCATGCAACAGGAACCTGATGTGCTCTGCTTTCCTTGGAATTTTTACTGAGGGTGACGCGACAAGCACCACCAATATCGATTTTACCCGCTGCAACCTGGCGAATTCCTTTGGTTGCGCCGCCACCGTGTAAAACTATTTTAATTCCGGTCTCTTTTTGATATGCCTTGGCGAGCTCAGACATGAATGCTTTTTTAGTGATGCCACAACCAGCCCACTGCAATGTTCGTTGATTTTGGCTTGCTGAAATGGCATTAGTGGTAAAACCGACAAGAAAAATTAGAAATAACAATTTAGTTGTGTATAGCATACAGTCCCCCTTCCATTACGGAAAGCATCAAGCAGAATACTAATTAAGTAATTCTGTAAAAATGTAGACTGGTCTGTTTATATATTTTTATTAGGTAAAGCTTATGGTCGCTTTATTAGGGGTGTTTATAGCATGCTCTGATTAATAAAACATCATCATTTCATCAAAAGTGACAATTAAATCAACATTCCTGACATAAAAAAACCCTCCGCGGAGGGTTTCTTATTTGAACCACAAATAAAACAGGGTTAAAACGCAATTTTACTAAATTGACTATTTAGCAATATCTTCCAGTTTTTTGGCTCGAATCATTTGACCATCGAGACCCGCTTCTTTTGTCGATTTACCATAAGCTACACTCATTAAAGCACTGTAATAGACAACCGGCATTTCAAACTTGGTGTTATACTTTTTATTAATTTGAGATTGATACACTTCAACATTCGCCTGACACAATGGACACGGTGTGACGATCATATCGGCACCACCATCATAGGCTGCTTCAACGATGTCTTTAATTAATGCCTGACTTTTTTCAGGTTCTGAAAAAGCCAATGCGCCACCACAACACGATACTTTTTTATCGTAATTATCAACAGCTTCAGCACCCAAGGTATTAACCAATTTATCCAAATATTTAGGATTTTCAAAAGACTCACCATCAATACCAAATGGGCGATTTGTTTGACAACCAACATAACCCGCAATTTTTAAACCATCAAGAGGATTGGTTACTTTTGAACCTAGTTCATCAAAGCCAAAATCATCAATAAGTACTTCAACCATGTGACGTATGTGTTGTGTGCCACGAACTTTTAAACCGGCTTCAGCCAATGCTTGATTGGTTTCAGCCATTAACTGCTCATCACTCGTCAAACGTTCTTGCGTTTCTTTGGTTGCTAACCAACAGGCTGCACAAGTCGCAACGATATCTTGATCTGGATTCGCTTGTTCTGACAATGCCATGTTACGAGCAGAAAGTGCCATGCGTGGTAATTCACCACCACCAGCGTAACCAATTGATGCTGAGCAACAATTCCAATCCGGAATGGTGTTTAATTTGATATCCAACACATCACACATACTGTCGACTGATGTTTGATAATTAGACGCGGATGATCCTTTTTGTGAGGAGCAACCTGGATAAAATGAATATTCTTTTGTAGCCATGATGTTACTCCTTAAAAACTATCTGCACTTTTAATTTTAGCCGCTTCGATTTCAGCTGCTTTTTTCAGAATTTTCTTAATATCGCCTGCGCCTTTACATTTATGACCGCCAAACAACTCCATTGGTGATAAACGCTTGGTTTTAAACAGACCCAATCCACTCATTGCCATCGATAAGCCCATTTTGATACCATCAGCGATGCCATTCATGAAATAGACTTTAATGGTTAATGTTAATTCATTAACACGCCCGGTCTTAACTAAATTATCCCAGAAAATTTGAGCAAATTTAGCTGTTTGTTGATTCTTTGGCACCATCCCCAGTCGTTTGGCATAAGTCGCCAGACCGTGCATGATGTGTGTAATTGGTAACTCACGCGGACACCGTACAATACAGTTATAACATGAAGTACACATCCACATGGATGATGAAGTCAGTACTTCCTCACGTTTACCGGCACGAATCATCATAAACAATTCTTGCGGTGGATGATCCCAGTGGGGTCCCAGTGGGCATGAACCAGAACAGACACCACACTGCATGCACATTTTTACCCATTCGCCTTCTTCGACATTCGCTTCAACTTCTTTCAGGAAGCTATTGCGGTAACTTTCAACTACATTTGCATTTGCGCTCATCATTATCTCCTAGAACTTAAACGGGCTCATGCCGATTTTTTCAATCGTCGCAGCCATGTCGTTAATCAATTGCGGTGCACGCTCAATATCCGTAATCGCAATTTCGTAGGTTTCTACACGTTCGGCTTCAAGACTCAAAGTTTGCAAGGTATCAGCAACTTTACTCATCCGTTCATGCGCAATTTCAGAACCTCGAACAAAGTGACATTGATAATTTTCACCTTTTTGGCAACCCATCAAAATCACACCGTCATAACCCGAGTTCATCGCATCCGTGACCCAGATAAGGTTCACTGAGCCCAGGCACCGAATCGGAATAATCCGGGTAAATGCGCTGTATTCCACCTTGTTCATCGCAGCCATATCCAGTGCAGGATATGCATCATTTTCACAGGCTAATACTAAAATACGCGGTTTCTCATCAAATTCATCGGGGATATCGACAATTTTCAATTGCTGGCCAACGGTATCAATCGAATAGTTCTCAAATGATATCACTCGAACCGGGCAAGCTCCCATACACGTTCCACAACGTCGGCAGCGTGATTCATTAAATACCGGGAAGCGCGCTTCGTCTTCATCAATTGCGCCAAACGGACATTCCACAGTACAGCGTTTACACTGAGTACAACCTTCTTTACGGAAGCTTGGAAATGATAAATCGCCTGACCGTGGGTGTGCGGCACGACCCTGGCCAGCATTCTCAATGGCCTGAATTGCTTTTAAGGCTGCTCCTGTGGCATCTTCAATCGCCTGAGGACCATCCATCGGGCGACGTACCGGACCTGTTGTATAGATACCGGTTCGACGTGTTTCATACGGGAAACAGATAAAATGCGAGTCATTAAAACCATTTTTTAAATGTGGAATATCTTTACCCTGACGATAATCCAGATTCAAAATAGAATCAACTTTGATTGAAACAGAATTCGACTCAGCTTCTGCATCAGCTGCTGGTTTAGCATCAATATCAACACCAGAATTTGGAATCATGCCGGTTGCCAGCACCACCAAGTCAGCCCGTTCTACAACGTCGTCACCTAAGATCTCATCTTTAAAAGACACTTCAGCGCCGGCACCATTGGCTTTCACACCAGTGACCGTGCCTTTAGTGAATGTCACACCTTTCATTTGGCCCGAACGATAAAAATCTTCACCCATGGCACCCGGTGTGCGTAAATCAGAGTAGATAATATTAGTATCAATATCCGGATTTTGATCTTTAAAGTACATTGCCTGCTTTATCGAACTCACACAGCAATGACCAGAACAGTAAGACAGGTGATTTTCTTTGTCACTGCGTTGACCGGCACATTGTATAAATACGACTGAATTAACGTCTTTACCGTCTTTGGTTTTAATGCCTGAACCATCAGCAGATTTGGCTAATTCGTCTAATTCGGACTGCGTTACAACAGCAGTAGAACTGCCATAACCCAATTCTGGAAGTTGATTAGCATCGTACTCTGAATAACCTGAAGCCTGAACAATAGCACCGAATGTCAGTTGTTCGGTTGAACCACTTTCGACAGCAATATCCACAACAAATCGTCCAGGTGCACCACCCGTGTTGGCCAGTGTTGAATTTAAATGTACCGTGATATTACTATCTGCTTCGATTGTGCTAATTAGAGCGGCAACACCGGTATCTTCCGGGTCAGCGTAAGGTGATTTGGTTGGTAAGCCCTTCCACATTTTCGCTGCAGCACCACCTAAGGCACCCGACTTTTCAACGATATGCGCTGGATAACCTGCTTTCGATGCTTCAATCGCAGATGTCATACCACTGACACCACCACCAACGATTAATAAAGTTTTATTGTAAGCAGTTGCATCATCATGTGATGACGGTGCCTTACTGAATTTCGCTTCAGTGACCGCCATACGAACATAATCGTCGGCCATTTCCTGAGTTGTTTCGCGTGCTTCGTCAATATCAGGACGAACCCAGATAACACCTTCACGAATATTACCGCGTGTCACGGCGACATTATCAAACTTAAAAGCTTCAACTTTAGCACGACGTGAACAGGCACAAATAGCAACGTGGGTGACACCGTCATTATCGATATCATCCTGAATCATTTTTACGCCCGCTTCAGAACACAAGAACTCATGTTCTTTTGCATCAGCCGCTTTAGTATCGCGTTTTGCGATTTGTGCCATTTGAGCAGTATCAAC
>CAYOHQ010000153.1:0-8011 GCA_964403805.1 uncultured Thioalkalispiraceae bacterium
TTTTCATAACCCGACCAATATTTAATATCATGTAAGAAGCAAGCTGGGTAAATATTGGTACCATCCCAACTGTTCACCCACATTGAACAACCATCACTAATAAAACTCTGTTGAGGTGGATCTTTTTTAATTTTCAGCCATAAGTTATCTAAACCAAAATGAAGACAAATTTTTCTAATTTCAGATAATATTAATTTTTTCCCTTTTGCAGGAAATTTGTAATTTTTAAATAAATCATAACGACTGATTATCTTTTTTTTTCAGATACGGATTTTAATCGAGACAAGCCTCGATCAAACATTTTTCCTATCATACCATCCATCATCATTGAAAAATAACCACCTAATACGGGGATATCCATCGAACCAGACATACTCCAGGTAACAACAGTGTTATTACCGTCTTTCGAATACAGCATGGATGAAACGGATTTCTGTTCGCCACCGTCAAAATACAAGTCATAAACAATACCCTTATCAGGATCAGATTCTGTAACCTCCAACTTGCCTTCACCGCTATCACCTTTCCATGATTGAGTAGCTCCAACACCTTGCGATTTTATACCTTTGAAAACGACGATTGAGGGATCATCCTGTTTCCATGGGGTCCATTGCTCCCAATTATCCAGATTACCAACATACTGATGAATTGTGTCAGTAGCAGCATTAATTGAAATTGTGCGTTTCACTGAGAATTCTTTTGGTAGAAAAATACCAATAGTGCCTGCAATTAATATGATAATAACTGCGGTAATTGCTGATAATTTTAAAAATCGCATATTCTCTCCTTAAGATGCTTCAGGTTTCATGTGTGGAAACAATAGCACATCACGAATCGAGGGTGAATCTGTAAATAACATCACTAAACGATCAATACCAATTCCCTCACCAGCAGTCGGTGGCAAACCGTGTTCCAAGGCAACAATGTAATCTTCATCATAAAACATTGCCTCATCATCACCGGCTTCTTTCTCATTCACTTGTTGCTGAAAACGTTCGGCTTGATCTTCAGCATCGTTTAATTCTGAAAACCCATTACCTATTTCGCGTCCACCAATAAAAAATTCAAAACGATCAGTCACAAAATGATCATCGTCATTTCGTCTGGCTAAAGGTGACACCTCGGTTGGATAAGCAGTTATAAAAGTCGGGTTCATTAAACGGTGCTCTACAGTCTTCTCAAATATTTCTATTTGCACTTTACCAAGACCATAACTGTCTTTTAATGGTATTCCCAATCCTTCAGCTATTTTTCGAGCTGATTCAATTGACTCAAGATCGGCTGCCGTAATATCCTGGTTAAAATGCAAAATGGATTCTTTTATCGTCATTCGAGCAAAGGGCTGTCCAAAATCGTATTCATCACCTTGATACGTTATTTTGGTTTTCCCGAGAACAGCTTGAGCCATTTCCCGTAACATGTCCTCGGTTAAGTCCATTAACATTTTATAGTCAGCAAATGCTTCATAAAATTCCAGCATGGTAAACTCAGGATTATGGCGTGTTGATAAGCCTTCATTTCGAAAATTACGATTAATTTCAAATACTCTTTCAAAGCCACCGACGACTAAGCGTTTTAAATACAGTTCCGGCGCAATACGCAAATACATATCCAAGCCCATTGCATTATGATGTGTAATAAAAGGTCTTGCAGTTGCTCCACCGGGAATCACTTGCATCATTGGTGTTTCAACTTCCATAAATCGTTTACTAATTAAATAATTGCGAATAAACGCGATCATTTCTGTTCTAATTCGGAAGGTATTGCGTGACTCTTCATTCATGATTAAATCAATATAACGTTGTCGATAACGTGTTTCCTGATCGGACAAACCATGAAATTTTTCTGGTAATGGACGAAGCGATTTTGTTAATAACCGAATAGTATCAACTTTAACCGTTAATTCACCTTTATCCGTTTTAGACAACATTCCTTCAGCGCCAATAATATCGCCAATATCCCACTTTTTAAATTGAGTATTATAAAAACCTTCCGGTAATTTATCGCGACTAACAAAAAGCTGAATTCGCCCCGTCATATCCTGAACTGGGGCAAAACTGTTTTTTCCCATAACACGTTTTGCCATCAAGCGACCGGCAATACAAACATGAAGACCTAATTTTTCAAGTTCTTCTTTATCTTTATCATCATGAGCTGCATGTAAATCATTGGCTAAATGTGATCGTCTAAAATCATTAGGAAATGCATTACCATCCTCTCTCATTGCCGATAATTTACTGCGGCGTTGTGCTATTAACGCATTTTCATCAATTTCATTACTCATATTTTTTATCGCTCTTATAATTTATTAAATTCATCACTGCTGTCTCGTTAACTTTGAAGCGAGAACAAATGTCAGGATATGGAACCGGTACAGCCTGATAAAGACCGTCTGCTTCATGGATGCACCCCAGGGTGCCCTCTCTTGCTTCGCAATTCACCTTGAAGCAGCCGAGCGGCCATGGATGGCGAATAGCGCGTCTTTATCAGGCTGTACCGGTTTCATGTCCGGTGGTATTAATATGGCTTTAAACGTACAAACTGATAACATATTTCTAATCTTCCTAAGTTTATGAGATAGCAGTAAAAGGTTATAATCCTTTTTTCAAACTCGCTTCTATAAAATCATTTAGATCACCATCAAGAACAGCTTGTGTATTGGTTTTTTCAATACCGGTTCTTAAGTCTTTAATTCGGGATTGATCTAAAACATAAGACCGAATTTGACTACCCCAACCAATATCCGATTTCGAATCTTCCATTGCTTGTTTTTCCTCATTTTGTTTCAACATTTCCAACTCGTATAATTTGGCTTTAAGCTGGCTCATAGCATTGGCTTTGTTTTGATGTTGTGAACGTTCATTTTGACATTGCACAACGGAATTAGTTGGTAAATGCGTTATCCGAACGGCCGAATCGGTTCTGTTAACATGCTGCCCACCAGCACCACTGGCTCGATAAGTATCGATTCTTAAATCAGATGGATTAATGTCAATTTCTATCGAATCATCAACTTCAGGGTAGACGAACACCGATGCAAATGAGGTATGACGCCGACTACCGGAATCAAAAGGTGATTTTCGAACCAACCGATGTACCCCGGTTTCGGTGCGTAACCAACCAAACGCATAATCACCAGAAAATTTAATCGTACCGCTTTTAATTCCAGCGACATCACCTGCTGAGACTTCGATTATTTCAGTTTTGAATCCATTATGTTCCCCCCAGCGTAAAAACATTCGGAATAACATTTCGGCCCAATCTTGAGCTTCTGTTCCACCCGAGCCTGACTGAATATCAAGGTATGAATTACTTTTATCCAGTTTACCGGAAAACATACGGCGGAATTCCAGTGTCGCCAATTTATTTTCAAAGGATTCTAAATCGTGAGTAATCGAATCTATTGAGCTCTGATCGTCTTCCTCAGCAGCCAGTTCGATATATTCGTGTGCTTCAACTAACTCAGAATCAAGATCCTTTATTACTTGAACAATCTGTTCAAGTTCTACCCGTTCTTTACCAAGCTGTTGCGCATATTCCGGGTTATCCCAGATAGAGGGTGATTCTAATTCGCGAGTGACTTCAATAAGTCTTTCTTCTTTAACGTCAACATCAAAGATACCCCCTTAAAACATCGGTTCGTCCCTGCATGTCTTTAATTTGAGTAAAAAGCGGGTTAACTTCTAACATTGTCTTTTGATTTTCCTGTGCTGCCATTAAAGTGGCTGTTTTTTATTACAGCTATAATACACTATTCGTGAAAAATATGCTCAACCATCAACTGTAATGATTCTCGCCCCAGATATTCATTCACATCAAGCCGATACGCAATTGAAATAATATCATCTTGCTGTAAATCGTGATCATCGCTTTGATTAAACGCAATCGCATCATAGACATCATCAGAATCCGAGCCACGAAGCAGTAACTTTAAATGTTTTTGACCGACAACTCTGGAATTCACTACTTCGAATTCACCATCAAATACAGGCTCGGGAAAACCTTGCCCCCAAGGCATGGCATAACGTAACGATTCAGCAGTCTTTAAACTCAGTTGTACATTATCCAGCTCACCGTCACTGTATATAATGTTTTGCAATGACTCTTTATCAAGGCATTTATTTAACTCCTCACAAAAAGCAGCATTAAATTGCTCAAATGAATTTTCACGCAGGCTTAACCCTGCTGCCATAGCATGTCCGCCAAACTTTAAAATTAAACCTGGATGCGTCGCAGATACAGCTTCAAGAACATCACGAATATGACAACCGGAAATTGAACGAGCCGAGCCTTTAATCTCACCCTCATTGCCTTTTGCAAATGCAATAACCGGGCGATGAACACGTTCTTTAATTCTTGATGCTAAAATTCCTATCACACCCTGATGCCAGTCTGGATCATAAAGACATAAACCAAAGGGTAATTCTTCAGAAGAATTATCTAAACTTTGTATTTTTGATAAATACTGTTCTGCAGATGCCCGCATTTCTGATTCAATCTCACGACGTTCACGATTTAATTGATCAAGCTTTTGTGCATAGTCCAGCGCAACATTTTCATCATCAGTCAATAAACATTCAATACCAATGGTGATATCATCCAATCGTCCTGCGGCATTTAAACGTGGTCCAATTGAAAAACCAATATCACCTGCAATGCAACGTCTAAAATCTTTTCCTGCTACCTTTAGCAATGCCAATATTCCCGGGCTGCATTTTCCCGCGCGAATACGTGCCAGTCCCTGCGATACTAAAATTCGATTATTTTGATCCAGCGGAACCACATCAGCGACTGTGCCCAAGGCAACAATATCCAGCCACTGAGCTAACTGTGGCTCCACGATATTATTAAGACTAAACCAATTTTGGTTTCGCAACTCTGCACGTAATGCCATTAACAAATAAAACATAACACCAACACCGGCCAACATTTTACTTGGAAATTTATCATCCGGTTGATTGGGGTTTACAATTGCATCAGCAGTCGGCAATTCCGCACCGGGTAAATGGTGATCAGTCACGATCACTTGTATACCCAATTGTTTGGCAAGTGCGACACCATGAATACTGGATATGCCATTATCGACTGTTATAATTAAATCAGGTTTATCTCTACTTTCGTTCGCAATATAATTGACTATTTCCGGGGTCAATCCATAACCATAGTCAAATCGATTAGGAACTTGATAGGATACGTTTTTAAAGCCTAATGCTTTTAATCCACGCATGGATAAAGTACAGCTGGTTGCACCATCTGCATCGAAATCGCCTACAACACAGATATTCAATTGTTCATTTAGCGCTGCAATTAATAACTCAACAGCAGTATCAATACCTTTTAGTAATCGATAATCCAGTAACTTTGATAACGATATATCAAGTTGTGATTTATTGGTTATGTTCCGTTGTTGATAAATTCGATCCAGGATAGAAAAATCTGTATTAAACTGATCTTCCCTATTAATTTGGTTGGCATTGCCACGTTGTTTTATAATCATATTATACTCGATAAAGCCGTTAAGGATTTAATGGGTTTCCACCATTGTTTTACACTACGCCGTGTTACGGTAATTTTATTTACCGAGTCTGGATAGATATTTATCAAATCCAAATTGTTATTGCGTAAATTCAATAGCAAGGGTTTAAATACAATTTCTTCCAATTTTTTTAAAGTAGTAATCCATGAATAAAGATCACGCTGTTTCCAGCTTATTTGCAACCCACTATTAACAAGAACTGTATAATTAAAATCACACGCGTTAATTAACTCGTTAACATTCTGATTATTCAATGAATTGTATGATACACCAAGAAAATTAGTAATTGATTTTAAAAAACTGTTTGCGCCCCATACCGCATATTCTATTCCTGGATTAACCAGTTCGGGGATTTGACCACCACCCCACAACCAAAGACTGACTACAGCGGGTTTATTGTTTTCAACTCTGTGCTCATTTACGGAGCTTGAAAAAAACAGCATTTCAATTTCGTTTATAATCTTACGCCAATATCGAGCATCGTCACCTATCGGCATATAATCTTGAGCATTATTTAATAAAACATCGTCGATATCAGTTGTAGTTATCAAGTGATTTGAGTCTAAAATTAAATACCAATCGCCTTGATCCGTTATATTTAGCTGCCAGGGTTCATCACTAAAATGAAGATTGATTTCATCGATTAACAACTTACTCTCATCAAGGCTTAAACTGTTATCGGAAACTGATGGCTTTAAACTTTCAAGTAATACCACACTATCTCTATCTGCTTTCATTACTACGGGTTCAGCAAAAATAAAATAATTTTTATTATCGTCTCTAGATAATTTTTTATCTGCAGCCACTGTTATAGCGGCTGTAGGATGATCCTGCTGTTGATTTTTAATTCCTAGCAGTGCGGACACACCCTGATAGTAATTTTTAAAGCCATCGGTAGTTGTTGATGAGCGTGTTAATAATAATTGTAGCGCTGGAAGTTTTGGTACTTCTGACTTGGGTAAGTCTTTTAGAAATTGAAAACCGGATAACAACTCAGGAACAAATAACGAGACTTGACGTGTTCCTGAGTGTTTTATTGACATTAATAAAGACTAATCCATATTACTCATTATGGCTTTTTCAACCTCAGCTAATTTAGCATCAATGGTTATTAATGGTCGTGTACTTTGCTTAATTGCTGTATCCGGGTCTTTTAAACCATGGCCTGTCAAGGTACAAACTATTTTACTACCTTCCGGAATTTTACCTGATTTAATATCAGTAATTGCACCCGCCAGTGACGTTGCAGAGGCTGGTTCACAAAAAACCCCTTCTTTCTCTGCTAACAATTTTTGTGTTGCTAAAATATGTTCATCGGTACATTCGTCAAACCAACCTTTACATTCTTCTTTCACTTTCCAGGCTTTATCCCAACTTTGTGGATGACCAATACGAATAGCCGTTGCGACTGTTTCAGGATTATCAACCATCGCGCCACGCATAAAGGGTGCACTACCTGCCGCTTGATAGCCACACATCACAGGACGATTATTAACAATACCGTTTTCATGATATTCAGAATAGCCCATCCAGTGTGCTGTAATATTTCCTGCATTACCAACCGGGATACAATGGTAATCCGGAGCAGTTCCTAACTCTTCGATAATTTCAAATGCTGCCGTTTTTTGACCTTGCAGCCGAAACGGATTAATTGAATTAACAATTGTAACTGGCGCTGTTTTACCAACGTCTTTTACTAACTGCATACCTTCATCAAAGTTGCCTTTAATTTGAATAACCACTGCACCGTGCATCATTGCTTGAGCCAGTTTACCCAGCGCAATTTTACCATCGGGTATTAACACAAAAGCCGTAATACCTGCACGTGATGCATAGGCTGCAGCCGCTGCCGAAGTATTTCCAGTTGAAGCACAAATGATCGCTTTACTGCCCTCTTCAACCGCTTTGGTAACCGCCATTGTCATGCCCCGATCTTTAAACGATCCGGTAGGATTTAGACCTTCATACTTAACGTAGATATCAACATCCTTGCCAATAATATCAGGAATATTACTTAATCGAATAAGGGGAGTATTGCCTTCACCCAAACTGATAATTCGGGTATCGTCATGAACGGGTAATCTGTCTCGATACTTGTCAATCAATCCTGTGTAACGTGGTCTAAATGGCATAACTTTCTCCTAAATACTATATTTCCGCTTTTCGCATATTGGCATCGTAGCGGCTAAATTTTATATATTTTATTTCTGGCTCTTTAATCTTGACTCTAATCTTGATTTAACGATTCCATTCTTATTCGAACAACTGAACCACTAGTCACAGTTAATGATTCTATTTTGGCAATTGCAGTGTTCATCGCTTTTTCATTAATAACAGATGTTAATAATATTATTTCAGCTTTTGAATCGCCCGATTTTGGTTCTTTTTGGATCATCGCTTCAATACTAATGCCTTGTTACACTAATATAGTTGTCACTTCAGCTAATACACCCGGTTTGTCATCGGCGTGCATAC
>CAYOHQ010000154.1:0-7999 GCA_964403805.1 uncultured Thioalkalispiraceae bacterium
AGTTGGTATTTTAAAACACGCACACCATGATTTTGATATTGATATTCCCGGCAAAGACAGTTACGAATTACGCCATGCCGGTGCCTCACAAATGTTGGTCGCATCAAAAAATCGATGGGCATTAGTTACTGAAACACCAGCAGAATATCAGGAACCCGATTTAAACAATTTATTAACCCAACTAAACCATTCAGAACTGGATTTAATCCTGGTCGAAGGGTTTAAACACGAAATTTTTGATAAAATTGAATTGCATCGCCCGTCTTTAGGTAAGACCGTTTTATATCCAAACGACGCTAATATTGTTGCTCTTGCAACGGACGAACCACAAAAAATAACCGTAGAATTACCGATTTTGGATATAAATAATGTCAACTCGATAGTTCAGTTTATAATTGAAAAATACCATTTATCTTAACTATAAAGAAGTAAAGTTTTGTATACTTATAATATAACTATTTCAAAACCTAATTTACTATAGAGTACTCAATGATAAACTCACTTATTCCAGTTAAACCCAGTTGCGATGATTCTGATCCTAATAGCTTATCGGTAAGTCAGGCCACTGATCGAATTACCTCACTGGTAAAATCTGCATCACAGTCTTTAAAGGTAACTGAACGAAGCAGTAGTCGAAACGCCTTTGGTCGTGTCTTGGCTGAAGATATCATCGCATCACACAGCACACCGCCCTACGATAATTCAGCAATGGACGGTTATGCAATTAATGCTACAGATATACCGGATTCAGATACTACAACATTAAACATTATCGGAACATCATGGGCGGGAAAACCTTTTTCAGGAACAGTAAGTACCGGTGACTGTATCCGAATTATGACTGGTGCGAAAATGCCAGCCGGTGCCGATACTGTGATCATGCAAGAACATGTTATTAAAAAAGAGGATACAATTACCATTAACACCGGCCATTGTGCCAAGCAAAATGTACGTTATATTGGTGAAGACATTAAACAAGGTGACACAGTATTAACTGTTGGAAAAACGATTGGCGCAGCCGAGCTTGGTGTTATTGCATCGATGGGAATTTCTGAAGTGACAATATACCGTAAACTTCGTGTTGCTATTTTTTCAACAGGAGATGAATTGCGCGGTGTTGGTGAAGAACTCGATGATGGTCAAATTTACGATAGCAATCGTTACACCTTATACGGCATGCTACAAAAAAACACTATTGAGTTAATCGACATGGGCGTTATCCCCGATGATCCTACTCAAATAGAAACAGCGTTTCAGCAAGCTTCGAGTGTCGCTGATGTTGTTATAACATCGGGTGGTGTATCAGTGGGTGATGCTGACTATGTAAAAGAAACACTGGAAAAAATGGGCAGTATTAATTTCTGGAAAATTGCCATGAAACCCGGCCGACCTCTCGCCTTTGGTAATATTAACGAAGCCTTGTTCTTCGGACTTCCGGGCAATCCTGTATCGGTGATGGCGACTTTTAGTCAGTTTGCGCTACCCGCAATTCGTGCTCTGGCTGGACAAACAATTACCCAAAATAAAACGTATCGTGTTAAATGCAGTACCGAGTTAAAAAAACGTGCCGGTAGAGTCGATTTTCAGCGAGGTTATTTAACAACGGACGAAACTGGACAAATATCGGTTGCAGTGACTGGTTTACAAGCTTCACATATCCTAAGCTCAATGAGTTACAGTAATTGTTTTATCATTCTTCCTGAAAGTACCACTCATGTCGCAATTGATAGTATTGTGGAAGTTCAGCCCTATACTGAATGGTTACTGTAAATTCCCAGATTTTTAATTGGAATCCAACTTGAAAATTTAATTTACACCCCAATGATATGGAATTGATAATTCATTTAATTTTTAACTCGAGAAGCCGAAATGACGGAACAACAAAACAACAGTAATGAAGTTGGACCTGCAGAGGATCTAATCTCTGAAATTGACGACGAACAACAGAGCAATTCATCCGGTTCAAATATCATTATTCCTGATAAGGTATTACCAACAACACTTTATATTCTACCGATAGTTGATCAGCCTTTTTTTCCTGCGCAGGCATTACCAATAGAATTGAGTAACAATATCTGGTTAGAAACAATCGAAAAAATTGGCTCTGCTGCGCATCACATGGCCGGGATGTTACTTACCACTGCGAAAGCCGCTGAAATTACTACGGTATCTGATTTTTATACGGTTGGCACTGCAGTTAAACTTCATAGTCCATCCCATAATGAAGATACAATTCAAACAATTGCTGAAGGTCGTGCCCGATTTAAAGTTATTAAATGGCTTAATACTTCTATTCCTTTTGTAGCTCAAGTTGAATATATCAAAGAAGAAGAAAATGTTAAGACCAATGAAATAAAAGCCTATAGTATGGCGATAATTAATACCATTAAGGAACTTGTTCCCCTTAACCCCTTATACAGCGAAGAGATTAAATTTTTTCTGGAACGTTTTAATCTAAATGATCCCAGTATGTTAGCTGATTTTGCAGCAACATTGACAACTCGCGATAAAGAAGCACTGCAAGATATTTTAGAAACCGACCCGCTCCTGAAGCGAATGAAAAAAGTACTGGTGGTATTAAAAAAAGAACTTGAAGTTGCAAAACTGCAAGGGAAAATCCACGATAAAGTGGAACAGCAAATGACCGAACAGCAACGCCAGTTTTTCTTAAAAGAACAATTGAAAGTCATACAACAGGAACTTGGTCTCGCTAAAGATGATCGAACAGTAGATACTGAAAAATTTAAAGAACGTCTTGAAAAATTAACCGTTCCTGAAGTTACCTTAAATAATATCAATGAAGAAATGGATAAACTATCGGTATTAGAAACAGGCTCACCAGAATATGCTGTTACACGAAACTATCTGGACTGGATAACCGCATTACCCTGGGGTGTCTATTCCAAGGATAAATTAAACCTTAAATTTGCCCGAGAAGTGCTCGATAAAGATCATCAGGGACTCGACGATGTTAAAAATCGTATTATAGAATTTTTAGCGGTTGGTAAATTAAAAGGTAAAATCAGTGGCTCAATTATTTTACTAGTAGGTCCTCCCGGTGTTGGTAAAACTTCAATTGGAAAATCAATCGCACAGGCCATTGGTAGAAAATTTTTTAGATTTTCACTTGGTGGAATGCGCGATGAAGCTGAAATAAAAGGTCATCGCCGAACCTATATTGGCGCAATGCCCGGACGATTCATACAATCGATGAAAGATGTACAAACCTCTAACCCGGTTATTATGCTTGATGAAATAGATAAAATCGGCAGCTCCTATCAGGGTGATCCTGCATCGGCATTACTCGAAGTGCTCGACCCGGAACAAAATAATGAATTTCTGGATCACTACATTGATAATCGATTTGATTTATCTAACGTATTATTTATTTGTACTGCAAATCAATTAGACACTATTCCATCCCCACTACTCGACCGAATGGAAATAATTCGTTTGTCCGGATACATCACAGAAGAAAAAATACAAATCGCTAAAAAACACTTATGGCCCAAGTTAATCGATCAAATTGGTGTTAAACGAAGTCAAATTAAAATTACTGTTACGGCATTACGAGCTTTAATTGATGGTTATGCACGTGAAGCAGGCGTACGAAATTTAGAAAAACAATTAAAGCGTATTATTCGTAAAATTGCCGTAAAAATAGTATCAGGTAAAAAAGGCCCATACACTATTCAAGCTGACGATCTTGAAATTCATTTAGGTAAACAGGTTTTCACGAATGAAGTTCCAATTACCGGCATTGGTAATATTACAGGACTAGCGTGGACTTCCATGGGTGGTACAACGCTCACCATTGAAGCAGCTCATGTTCATAGCAAAAGTAAAGGCTTTAAATTAACCGGACAACTCGGCGATGTGATGAAAGAATCTGCCGAAATTGCTTACAGTTATATTTATTCCAATTTAGAACTGTTTAATGCTGATAAATCATTTTTTGATTCGAGCTTCGTACATTTACATGTTCCGGAAGGCGCAACACCAAAAGATGGCCCGAGTGCCGGCGTTACTATGGCAACGGCTTTATTGTCTTTAGCACGCAATCAAAAACCCAAAACCGGTATTGCCATGACAGGTGAACTGACATTAACAGGGCAAGTGTTACCTGTAGGTGGTATTCGTGAAAAAGTAATCGCTGCAAGACGAATTAAAATAAAAGAATTAATTATTCCTGCAGCTAATAAAGGTGATTTTGAAGAATTACCCGATTACATTAAAAAAGGCATGAAGGTTCATTTTGCTGGACAGTATTCTGATGTGGCTAAGATAATGTTTAAACTAAAAAATTAAGCCTCAGACTTTGCGGCCTGCTCTGCCATTTGTTTATGCACATCAGCCATATCAACTGCTTTAGCCTGTTCAATTAATTTTTCAAACTCAGATGCCTGCATGGCACCGGCTTCAGAATATAAAATTACCTGTTCACGGAAAATCATTAATGTTGGAATTGAACGGATTTGGAAATGACCGCCCAACTCCTGTTGTTCTTCGGTGTTGACTTTGGCGAAGACAATATCAGGGTATTTTTCTGAAGTGTCAGTGTAAACTGGAGCAAATCCCTGACACGGTCCACACCACGGTGCCCAAAAATCAATAATGACAAAATCATTTTTTGTTATTATTTTTTCGAAATTATCACCCGTTAAATCTACTGTTGCCATTACATTATTCCTCTATTTTCTATTTTTAGCTACTTAATATGTATCTGTTTATTTTACTATAAAAATCATTTCTATAATGGTTTGATTTCTCCGGTATCTCGAAAATAGCGGTAATCATCTAATATTTTAGCATGATCAAAAGCCAAATCTGACGGCAAATTATCCAGTGTTACGATTTTAACGTCCGCTGCATCATCGGCTGCAAATGGCTCACCACTTGCTTCAGCAATGTAGACAGCACTGACAGTGTGGCCACGCTCATCGCGAGATGGATCAGAATAACAGCCCAGTAACGATTTGATTTTAACGCCCAAGGATATTTCTTCATTTGCCTCTCGCCCTGCTGCATCTTCTAAAGATTCACCAACATCGACAAACCCACCGGGTAATGCCCAGCCATAAGGAGGGTATTTACGTTCAATTAGAATGATCGGTCGATTCGGTTTGTCTGTGAGCTCAATAATTATATCGACTGTTAATGATGGTGTTGAAGGTATGCTCATAATTTATTTTAATTTGCCTGTTAGCTTGTGAATTTCACGCCGTTCTTGCTTCGATGGTCGTCCATCCGGGGATTGGTAACCACTATTAAAAAATCGTTTATCTTTAATGGTATTTTCACGAACTAACTTACTTTGTTCTGACTCTTCATACAATGTACTTGCGATTGTTGCTGAAACCCTGTTTCGTAAAATCCCGATTACAGTAATATTAAATTCAAGATCGTTTCGTTTCACTGTAATCGTATCACCCGGAATTAGCATCTTGGATGATTTAATCCGACTGTTGTTTAACCGGACATGACCGGCATTCACTTCCTGTGCTGCAAGCGTCCGGGTTTTGTAGAACCGTGCTACCCACAACCATTTGTCAATCCGAAGGCTATCGGTAACATCGGTTTTTTTCATTTCAAAATACCCTTGAAGAATACGTGTGTTAAAAGTTACTTTAAATTGAGTTTAATAATATTGTGAATACGTTTATTATAACTCGAATATAAAAAATATGCTTATTGCAGCATTGCTGTTTAATTTAACTCTTTAATGACTGTTAGATGATTAAAATCGACAACATACCACAAATCAAGATTTCTAAATCTTCGTTAATTTCATTATTTCAAGCCATTATACCAGCCACTGATATCTTGTCTGATCCTGAAGATTTAAGCCCGTATGAGTGTGATGGTCTATCCGCTTATCGTGCTTTACCAATGTTAGTCTTGCTACCGGATACGATTGATCAAATACAAAATATTATGCGTATTTGCCAGCAACATTCTGTTCCAGTCATCGCACGTGGCGCAGGAACAGGATTATCTGGAGGTACTTTCCCATTTGATACTGCGGTTATTTTAAATTTGGCTAAACTGAATCGAATAATTGATATTGACAGCGAATCAGCAACTGCCCGGGTAGAACCGGGTGTTAGAAACCTGGCAATATCCGATGCCGTTAGCGATCTCGGATTATATTATGCACCCGATCCATCATCACATGTCGCCTGTACCATTGGTGGAAATGTTGCAGAAAATTCAGGTGGTATCCATTGTTTGAAATACGGATTAACCATCCATAACATACTTGAGTTAAAAATCGTTTTATATGATGGCACAATGATTACCGTTGGCAGTGAAGCTTATGACAGCCCGGGTTATGACTTACTGGCTTTGTTAACCGGCTCCGAAGGTTTGTTGGGGATCATTGTCGAAGTCACTGTAAAATTATTAACCAAGCCGCCATTCAATAATGTGCTATTAGCTGCGTTTAAAAATATTCAAGATCCCGGCAACGCAGTGAGTGATATTATTTCCTCGGGTATCATTCCTGCTGGATTGGAAATGATGGATAATTTAGCTATCACGGCTGCTGAAGATTTTATTCATGCGGGTTATCCAACCGATGCGCACGCTATTTTATTGTGTGAGCTCGATGGAGACGCTGATGAAGTTAATGAATTAACTGAATCCGTTAAAAAAATATTAAACAATAATAATGCTTATCAAATAACGGTTTCAGAAACAGAGCAACAACGCCAAACCTTATGGCAGGGTCGAAAGTCAGCATTTCCTGCCGTTGGTCGATTGGCTCCTGACTATTATTGTATGGATGGCACCATACCAAGAAAAAAATTATCCGAAGTACTGGAAAAAATTCAATCGTTATCTGAATCTTATAATCTTGCAGTTGCCAATGTCTTTCACGCAGGTGATGGAAATTTACACCCGTTAATTCTGTATGATGCCAACATACCCGGTGAGTTGGAAAAAACAGAACAGTTTGGTGCCGAAATATTAGAGCTGTGCATAAAAGTGGGTGGTACAATAACTGGTGAACACGGTATTGGTATCGAAAAGATCAATCAAATGTGTATTCAATTTGATAGTGCTGAATTAAATCAGTTTCATGCTATTAAATATGCATTTGATCCTGATAATTTATTAAACCCCGGTAAAGCCATACCAACATTACACCGCTGTGCTGAATTGGGTGCAATGCACATACACCGAGGCGAATTAAAATTTCCTGAGATCGAGCGATTTTAGTTTATGAATAAAGACAACACGGAATTTCTTGTCTCTAAAGTTAAAGAGGCTTATAAGACTAAAACACCATTAAAAATAGTAGCAGGTAATTCAAAATCTTTTTATGGAAAAAATATTGATTGCAATAAGCTTGATCTAAGCTCTCATAGTGGCATTATAAACTACGAACCATCTGAACTTATCATGACAGTTCGATCAGGAACCAGGCTTACAGAAATTAATTCCACTTTAGAAAAAAATAATCAAATGTTGGCTTTTGAACCACCAAATTTCAATTCCAGTTCTACCATCGGAGGTACGATTGCTTGTGGTCTGTCCGGATCACGTCGACCTTTTAGCGGCTCGGCTCGTGATTTTGTATTAGGCACTCGAGTTATAAATGGTAAAGGTGAAGCTTTGCGATTTGGTGGTGAGGTTATAAAAAATGTAGCCGGTTATGATGCATCACGACTAATGACTGGGGCACTTGGAACTTTGGGTGTGTTACTGGATGTTTCGTTAAAAGTTCTTCCTCGCCCTGAAGCTGAAATAACGTTGGTACAAAAATTATCTACTGATGCAGCTCTAACAGTAATGACTCTTTTAAAACGGCAACCCTATCCAATTTCAGGACTGCTGTATTATTTGGATCACTTATTTATTCGATTATCAGGTTCAAAAAACACTATAAATAAGGCCATTAAAAGTATTGGTGGAGAAATTCTTAATAATTCAACATCCGAAATATTTTTTTCATGGCAAGATTTAGATAACCATGAATTGGATTTTTTTAAATCTG
>CAYOHQ010000155.1:0-7913 GCA_964403805.1 uncultured Thioalkalispiraceae bacterium
TTAATCGGTGCTGGTGGTGAGGCAGGTATGAGTGATGCTGCTAATTTATTAAAACCGGCACTTGCTCGGGGTGAGTTGCGAACAATAGCAGCAACAACCTGGTCTGAATACAAGAAATATTTTGAACGTGATGCTGCACTAGAGCGTCGTTTTCAAGTAGTAAAAGTAGAAGAACCTTCGATTGAAAATGCAATTGTTATGTTGAATGGTTTAAAAGTCCATTATCAAACACATCATGATATTTTAATTACAGATGATGCAGTTGAAACAGCTGTGCATTTGTCCAGTCGGTATATTAATGGTCGTTTTCTTCCAGATAAAGCCATTGATTTACTTGACACTGCTGCAGCTCGAATTCGTATGGGGCAAGCTGCAAAACCTGCTGCTATTGAATCGGCTGAGAGTCATATTGAATATATCGAGCGTAGATTAGATCATTTGGCAAGCGAGCTTAAAAGTGGTTTGCATATAAATGAAACATTAAAAAGCGAACTTGAAAAAGATTTGGAAGAAACCAAAATTAAGTTAGCTGCACAGGTCGATCAGTGGAAGAAAGAACGCGATTTAGTGATTAACATTCGCGACCATCGAGACCAGTTAACAACTAAATATAATGAGGATGCTGATGAAAATGATCCTAATATAATTAAACTAAAATCAAATTCTTTAAAAATTAGAGATGATCTTGCTGAAGTACAAGGTGAATCTCCAATGGTACAAGCCGAAGTTAATGGTGCGGCAATAGCTGAAATTATTGCTGATTGGACAGGTGTTCCAGTAGGTAAAATGCTTAAAAACGATTTAACCTCCCTAATGGAATTAGAAGACAGATTACGAGTTCGTGTTATTGGTCAGGATGATGCTATTAGCGATATTGCAAGATCAATTCGTACATCTAAGGCAGGCTTATCGAATGATGAAACCCCAATTGGTGTATTTTTGTTATCTGGTCCAAGTGGGGTAGGTAAAACTGAAACAGCACGTTTAATAGCAGACGAGATGTTTGGAAGTGAACGATCATTAATAACTATTAATATGAGTGAATACCAGGAAGCTCATACTGTCTCGCAATTAAAAGGTTCACCTCCCGGTTATGTGGGGTATGGGGAAGGTGGTATTTTAACGGAAGCTGTTCGAAAGAGACCATATTCACTGGTGTTGTTAGATGAAGTTGAAAAAGCGCATCCCGATGTAATGAATTTATTCTATCAAGTTTTTGATCGAGGTTTTATGCGTGATGGAGAAGGACGAGAGATCGACTTTAAAAATACAATCATAATTATGACTTCAAATTTAGGTACAAATGAAATTGTTGATGCCTGCACACCGGAAGAAGAATTAAAAGATGAAAGTAAAGAAAATGATGAATTAACTGAAGAAGTAGTTGAGGATAAAGTAGAAAATAGTGATTCTGATGAAGTTAAGGAAGAGTGGCAGGAACCCAAGATGTCTGAATTAAAAGATAAAATTCAGCCAGCGCTATTAGCACATTTTGCTCCTGCGTTATTGGGGCGAATGCAGATTATACCTTATCGCCCATTAGATATTGCAGCATTACAGTCAATTGTTGCGATTAAGCTTGATGCAGTTGCACAACGTATTGATAAAGCACATAGTATCCAAATGCACTGTGAACCGAGCGTTTTTCACCATTTGGCTGAACAATGCACACAACCAGAAACGGGCGCACGTTTTATAAATTCTTTAATAGAGCAACAACTGCTACCAGAAATATCACGTAGTCTATTACAGTTTATGGCAGATGATGATATGCCTGATGTTTTATCTTTAGAAATTGATGATAAGGGGCAAATGTCAGTATTATTTTCAGATTTAGTGGATGAGGAAGATAATACCTCAAAAATTCAAGAAGACGAAGTGAGCGCGTAATTTTATTAACTAAGAAGCGATTTAAATATTATGGATAATATAAATAGCAATTTAGCATCAGCACAATTTGATGTTGCCGCAGCAAATGAAAGCCAGTTCTTTATAAATATTAAGGGTGTGCCAGATAATATTTTAACAGTTTTAGATTTTGATTGTGGTGATAATGGTTTGTCACTGGATTATCAATATGAAATTAATGTTTTAGTCGAATCAAAAATTGACCCTGTTAATATTATCGGAAAAACAGCAAAGTTTGATATGCTATGGGATGCTGGTAGTGTTTATATACATGGTATTTGTACACAAGTAGAAGAAGTTGGTTCAATTCATAATGGTGAGGAATTTAAAATTCTATTGTCTTCACCAATGTCAGTACTTAAAAATAATCAAAAAAATCGGGTATTTTTAAATAAAGATATCAAAATGATAATTGATGATATTTTGTTAGAAGCTGGCTTTCAACCTGCAGATTACAGCTTAAAATTATCAGCCAGTTATTCTGAGTATGAATATATAATTCAGTATAATGAATCTGATTTTGATTTTCTTAGTCGACAATTATCTCATCATGGGATTTATTATCGTTTCGAACAAAAGGATTCGAAAGTAAAAATCATCTTTCATGATAACATTAATGATATTCCAATGATGGATGGTCCAAATGAACTAATGTTTCAAGAGCGTTCAGGGCAGGTTAGAAGTGTAGAAACTGTATTCTCATTGAGGCAACAAGCTGATTTATTATCAGAAGAAATAATGCTTAAGGACTATAATTATCGAACACCTGAATCCGATTTAATGGTTTCTACAAAATCTAAATCCGATATTTCAAGTGTAGGCTTAGTCTATCACTATGGATTACACTACCAAACGATTGACCAAGGTGAATATTTATCTCAGGTTTATCAACAATCGCTAGACTGGCAGAGAAAAACATTCATTGCTGAAACAGATTGTAGAGGTTTAGTACCAGGTATTAAATTTACAATTACAGATCACACCATCAATGAATTAAATGGTGATTATCTAGTGATTGAAGTTGAGGCTGTAGGTTCTCAAAGGCACAGTATAACGGCTGATGATACTGTGAAAAAGAAAACTTACCACAGCAAAATCTTGTTGATTAAAGCCGGCATAGATTATCGATCAAAAATTCAGGATAAATTAATGATTTTTGGGAGTTTTTCAACCAAAATTGAAACGACTGGTGGTGATTATGCCTATCTGGATGACCAGGGTAGATATAGAGTCAGACTGCCATTCGATAATTCTGATAAGCAACAAGGTGATGCGAGCCATGCAGTTCGGTTAATGCAACTATCCTCAGGATTAAACTATGGTATGCACTTTCCTCTACATTCAGGGACTGAAGTAGTGATGTCTTGTGTGAATGGCGATATTAATAGACCATTATTAATGGGGATGATTAGCAATCCTGATACTCCAGCGTCAGTAACAGCTGCAAATGCATCTCAAAATGTGTTACGAACATGGAGTGGAAATGAGTTATTGATGGAGGATCGAATATCAAAAGAACGTATCGATTTATTTACTAAAGATAAAAATAACATATTAACCTTAAGTGCTAATGAAGAAGGTCACCATATCCGTTTAGCTACTGAAAAAGGTGAAATGGAAATATACTCCGAAAAAACGCTTTTAGTTGAATCTGGTGATAGTCATACAATCCAAACCGGAAATGAACATAACGTTGAGATTCAAAACAATCAACAATTAGTTACAAATAATTATGAAATAGAGCAACAGTCAGCAACAGATATATTATTAACAGCAGATAAAAATATATTATTAGAGTCCGAGGATAAAAATATTAATTTAAGTGTCGGTAAAGATATACTGACAACTGTTAATTCGAATTATTCTTTAGAAGTTAAACAAAAAAATATTGAAATGTTAATTCCGTCTGGAAAATTTTCTGTGGATGCTGGAGCAGCAATTACCGTTTCTGGTCAAGGTGGTGGTGCAATACATATTGGTCAAGCATCAGGAAAAATTGAAATATCAAGTAGTGGCGATCTCTTATTGGATGGGCCAAGCATCAATATTAAGAGTTCATCTATTAATATAAAAGCAGGAAGCATTGGTGGAAATTAATGCATTTACATTTTATTCATAAAAATTTTTAGCAGGAGCTTGAAATGGCTAAGGTATTATACGAATTTAAAAAAACGACTGATACAAGTAATTCAAACACTCAAATAATGACAGTAAATAAGGTTTTAAATGGTGAGGCAGAATCATTAATTATGGATAATGGTACAGATATAAACAGTTTTGTACATGCATCAACAGTTCCATTTTTAAATGTCAATGATAAAGTTATTGTTCAAGAAATTTCTGGTAGTTTTATTATAACCGATAAATTGCGTACAGCTGATGAAGGCCCGAAAGTCGGATTTGAGGTTAGTGAAGATGGAAGCTTAAGTTTGTTTTCAGATGTTAGTATTATATTAAAAACATCAAATGCTAAAATTGATATAACACCTCAAGGAAAAATTATTATCAATGGTAATGAAGTTTATTCTATTTCAAATGGGGTCAATCGAATTCAAGGTACTAGCATTGAATTAAATTAAAGAACAGTGAACATATGATAGAAACTGATATACCATACATAGATACACACCTAAATATTGCTTTAAGCTTATATCAACAAAGAGAAAATTGTTTAAATCAAAAGTATGTTGATTCAAGTGTTCAGCATTCAATCGAAAAAAGGCTGTTAGTCCACTTGTTCGTGCTTACACATTCAGTAGATTTAGACGAACCTAAACCTAAAGATGATGCAGGCTTATTTGTGTATGTGTCACGTCGACTTTTGTCTCCAGATAAAGATATACGAAAACAAATTCTTTTATTTTCGAAACAAATATTTATTGATTTCCCGAAACCTGCGGGTCTTATTGATGCATTCATTCTTTTTTACAATATTGATGTTAATCAATTATTAAAAGAACTATTCGAAACTAATAAAGAGTTACGCTCTATAATTATTTCTATATGGTCATATAGAAATGAGAAGGTTTCTTTAGGGTTACTGAATAAATCGGAATTACAAACACAAGATACAGAATTACAAAAGTCAGTTTTAAATTATCATGCAGAGCGAGATGATGTCAGTCTGGATTTATTTCAAAGATATTATGGCTCTTTGATTACAGATGTACAAAAAGAAAATTTAACATCAGATGTACTTCACGCTTCCTTGTGGGGTGGGATGTTAAGACAGGATAATAATATTTTAACTGCAATCCGGCGAGCTATTGAACTTGAATCTGATGAGCAAAAACGTGAAATATTTTTACGCCTTGCAGCATTAAATGGGAATTCAGATTTCTTAGCAATATTCAAGTTGGTTGCTGAAAATAAACCGGAATTCGGCAGCTATTTAATTGCATTACTCGGAAAATCAGAATCAATCAAGAGTTTATTTTCTATGCTACAAAATCCCAGAATTAGTGTTTTAATTATCCCTGCATGGCAATTAATTACCGGACAAAAATTAAAAGTTGTACCACGACTATCTCTAGTAGATGAAAATCAACCGGGAAAATCGAGTGTTGATGAATCTGAGGATATACCATTAATGGCAGATGTAGAATCAGCAAAAAACTGGGCAACTAAAAACGTATCTGAGTGGCAACAAGATGCACGTTATTTTCATGGCGTTATATGTGATAAAAATAATTTACTAGTATTATGTAGACAGTTATCCGGAAAAATTGCAAAAGATGCATTTGATCTTTTATCATTGAATTCGAATGATAAATTAAACTTAAAACTGAATAGCTGGGTTTTAGATAGGTTCGATGTACTCAATAATTTAACAACAAACAATGCTGTAAGTAGTGGTATTAAATAATATGCTGGAACTATCAAACAAATCTAATTGTGTAGCTGGTTTATATCCTGGATGGAATCAAAACAGAGAACCTCAAATAACATGTGTTATGAAGAGAGGTTTTTCTTTTGATCAATATGGAAAAGTGACACCGCTCAATCCTACACCTGATATTATTGAAGTGGATGAATATTTTGAAGAACCTCATAAATCGAGTTTAATTGAAGTTAGTGAAATATCTTCATTTAAAGCAGGTAGTGAGACTTATTTGTATGGGACTGCTTATCCAGAAGATAACAAATGTGCTATGGAAGTCGAATGCAATATTAATTTTAATGATGGAAAACGTTGGAACAAGAAATTACGAGTAACAGGAAAACGCCATTGGAATAAAATATTACTGGGCTACGTTATGAGTAAACCAGAACTGTTAAGTCCTACAGCAATTCAATACGAAAATGCATTTGGAGGTCATAATCCAGAGAATGAGAAGGAAAGTTTTATTTATAATCCTGTTGGTAAAGGGTTTAATAAAGCTTCCGGTTGGAAAGTAATGAATCTTGAATTACCCAGTATAGAAATAGGACCAAAATTTTTAAAATCACCTCCACAACAACAACAACCTGCAGGATTTTCACCGTTACCAGAATTTTGGGAACCTCGAAAAAAAGAGATAGGTGAGATACACCCTTCACCTGAAGAGCAGGGAGGTTGTCCTTATACTTCTAAAACTAAAATATCAGTCCATAATGTAGCACCTTTGGATCAACGTTTTCCAATGCCTTTTGTAGGTGGTGAAAAAATTGCACTTAGAGGATTTTTTGATAACGCTGTTTCGAGTAGAATAGTTGAATTTGAAATACCAAATATTAATTTAGATGTTTCATTACTTATTGCAAATAAGAAAACAAAATTATCACCAGTTTTCGATACAATAATAATTAATACTGATAAGTTTGAATTTTACACGATATGCAGATTAGGAATTCCATGGGAACTTTTGGATACTCGAAGTGCCTGGGTGTTACTATCAGAAAAATCGGATTCAAATTACTCACAAAAGAATGACATTTTGAGCAATTTTGCATAATCAAAGGTTCGAATCTGACGTACAAATTTTCGAACCGTGAAATTACCAAACTGGATACAAATAATTTTAAATGGGTAGATTATTAGTTATATTCATTTAAACATTATAAAAGTAATGTTTCTTTTGGTATCTACACGAATTTATATTATATTCGATAATTAAACATATTTATTGTGTGATATTAACTTATTGATTTAACTGCATTAATCAAAAAAAACATTGAAAATGTTGTATTTGTTTAAGATATATATGTTTACTTGCTATAATTGTATTTTAGATATCAATGGTTTACATAAGAGAATTTTAATAATTAGAATTAATACAATGGCTTATCTTAACTTTATCTCATTAGAAATTATTTCTGATAGTTTCCCATATAATAGGAATTAACTGTAATGGGATTAATTGATGATCTTTTAAAGGAAGCTCAACATCAGCAAGCTGATGCTGAATCAGAAATCGCAAGTAATGAAAAAAAAGAAGAATTATTTCAGAATACTGTTCAACCAAAGATGGTGATGATATTTAATTTTTTATCTGAACTATGTGAAAACCTAAATATAATTAAATCTAAAGTCTTTGTTTCTTATCCAATTAAAGACTATTCAGTTATGCGTGACATGTTACCTAGTGACTATAAAGTTATAGTTGATAGTCGAATGGTAATGAAAAATATAAAACTTAGTTTTATGTGTACATCAGAAAATCGAGTCAGATTTGATGTTGAAAATAAAATATACATTGACCGAATAAGTGAATTTCTTGATTTACATCGGATTAGCTATGTCTGCCATAAAAATAAAGATAGTCGCCATAATGTTACGAATGCAACATTTAGTGTTGATTCTATGATTCCTGTAAAATTTGAATTTACAGCAGATTTAAATACAAGCAATATCATATTGAATATAACTAATTTTAATGGACTAAATTCAGATCGATTTATAATTGAATATAATAGCATTGATAGTCAGTATTTGGAAAATTTAGGGAAATACATTTTACGCCGAGAATCCGACTTGTTTACGACTAAAATTAGTAAAAAAGAGTTAGAGAATATTCGAGTCAATT
>CAYOHQ010000156.1:0-7874 GCA_964403805.1 uncultured Thioalkalispiraceae bacterium
GAGAGGCACATTGTGAAACTCAGCGGTTCAGAGATTATCGTACAATTTCTGAAAGATGCAGGCATAGATTATATATTTGGTTATCCTGGTGGTGCCGTATTGCATATCTATGATGCGTTATTTAAACAAGAAGATGTGAAGCACATTTTGGTTCGTCATGAGCAGGGGGCAACGCATGCGGCTGATGGTTACGCACGTTCAACAGGAAAACCCGGTGTTGTATTAGTAACCTCAGGCCCTGGTGCAACGAATGCAGTGACGGGGATTGCTACTGCCTACCTGGATTCGATTCCAATGGTGGTGTTGACAGGGCAAGTATCCAGCGCTGTTATTGGCAGTGATGCCTTTCAGGAAGTTGATTCAGTCGGCATTAGTCGTCCCTGCGTTAAACACAATTTTTTAGTTAAGGATATAAACAAATTAGCGGAAACCTTGCGAAAGGCATTTTATGTTGCAACAACCGGGCGTCCCGGTCCGGTTGTGGTGGATATACCAAAAGATATTACTGATCCGAATATCAAAATTGCATATGAATATCCTGCAGAAGTGGTGATGCGTTCTTACAATCCAACTGTAAAGGGACATTCGGGACAAATTAAACGAGCCGTTGAGTTAATGTTGAGTGCGCGTCGTCCAATTATTTACAGTGGTGGCGGAGTTGTTCTCGGTAACGCCGCAGAGAGCTTGATCGAATTTACGCATAAACTTGGATTTCCAATTACCCAGACCTTAATGGGTTTAGGTGCCTTTCCAGCATCCGACAAGCAAAATATCGGTATGTTAGGTATGCATGGTACCTATGAAGCCAATATGGCTATGCACGGCTGCGATGTTTTAATTGCAATTGGAGCTCGCTTTGATGATCGTGTTACCGGAAAGCTTGAAGAGTTTTGTCCTGATGCAAAAATAATTCATATCGATATTGATCCTGCATCGATTTCTAAAAACGTTACTGTTGATATCCCAATTGTTGGTGACGTAAAACAAGTTCTAACAGAATGTTGTTCAGAATTGGCATTGAGTAAAAAGAAAGTCGATCCTAAATCATTGCAATCCTGGTGGTCTAAAATTAAAGACTGGAAAAAAATGGATTGTTTACGATACGATCGAAATAGTGCCTTGATAAAACCGCAGTTCGTATTGGAAAAATTATATGCTGAAACCAAGGGCGACGCTTTTGTAACATCCGATGTTGGTCAACATCAGATGTGGGCTGCCCAGTTTTATAAATTTGATAAACCTCGTCGTTGGATAAACTCCGGTGGACTGGGAACAATGGGTTTTGGTTTGCCTGCTGCTATGGGAGTCCAACTGGCACACCCGGATGCAACAGTTGCATGTATAACAGGCGAAGCCAGTATACAGATGTGCATTCAGGAACTTTCAACCTGCAAGCAATATAATTTACCGATAAAAATTATTACATTAAATAATGGTTATATGGGAATGGTTCGACAGTGGCAGGAATTTTTCTATGAAGGCCGTTACTCTAATTCATATGTTGAAGCACTGCCAGACTTTGTGAAATTGGCCGAGGCGTATGGTCATGTCGGGATGAATATTGAAAGTCCGTCAGATGTTGAGGCTGCTATTAAAGAAGCATTTTCGATGAAAGATAAATGTGTATTCATGAATTTTATGACTGATAAAACTGAAAATGTTTATCCAATGATTGCTGCAGGTAAAAGTCATAGTGAAATGCATTTGTCTTCAGAACGGGAGCTGGCATAGATGCAACATGTAATATCTTTGTTAATGGAAAATGAGTCCGGCGCATTATCCCGTGTAGCAGGGTTATTTTCTGCCCGTGGTTACAATATTGAATCTTTAACAGTCGCTGTTACTGAAGATCCTACTTTATCTCGTATGACAATAGTTACTCGGGGTTCAGATAAAATAATTGAACAAATTATTAAACAGCTAAACAAACTGGTTGATGTTGTGAAATTAATCGACTTATCTGAAGGCCCGTTTATACAACGTGAATTGATGTTACTTAAAGTCAAAGTGGCTGATATGAAAATACGTGAAGAAATTAAAATATTAGCTGAAATTTTTCGAGGTCGAATTTTAGATGTCACTGATGATACTTACACAGTAGAACTTACCGGTTCGACAGAAAAATTAGATGCATTTATTGCAGCACTGAATTCAGCAGTAATTTTAGAAACAGTACGATCCGGCGCAACCGGAATTTTACGCGGAGAAAAATGCTTACACATCTAGAAAATAATCGGGTATGTAAACTTTAATTAATTAAACTAAACAAGGTACGGAAAACATGAACATTTATTACGACAAAGACTGTGATCTTTCTATTATCAAAGGCATGAAAGTAACAATTATAGGTTACGGTTCCCAAGGCCATGCACATGCAAATAATCTAAAAGAATCCGGTGTTGATGTCACTGTTGGTTTACGTAGTGGATCAGCTTCAGAGAAAAAAGCAAAAGATTCAGGTTTAACGGTTAAATCAATCGATGACGCTATTAAAGAAGCCGATGTTGTAATGGTTCTTGCTCCTGATGAGCATCAAGCCCGCCTTTACCGGAATCATATTGAAGGTAATATTAAAAAAGGTGCAGCTCTGGCCTTTGCTCATGGTTTTAATATTCACTATGGACAAATTGAACCACGCGAAGATTTGGATGTTATTATGGTTGCTCCAAAAGGACCGGGTCATTTGGTACGTTCCACTTATACGCAAGGTGGGGGTGTTCCCAGTTTGATCGCCGTGGACAAGGATACTTCAGGTAAAGCAAAAGCGATTGCCCTATCTTATGCTTCTGCTAATGGTGGTGGACGTGCCGGTATTATCGAAACAAACTTTAAAGAAGAAACTGAAACGGATTTATTTGGTGAACAAGCAGTGTTATGTGGTGGAACGACCGCATTAGTTCAAGCTGGTTTTGAAGTTTTAGTTGAAGCGGGTTATGCACCTGAAATGGCGTATTTTGAATGTTTGCATGAATTGAAGTTAATTGTCGATTTAATGTATGAAGGTGGCATAGCCAATATGCGTTATTCAATTTCAAACACAGCTGAATATGGTGATTTAACACGGGGCCCTCGCATTATCACTGAAGACACAAAAGATGAAATGCGTTATATCCTTCAAGAAATTCAAAATGGTGAATTTGCACGAGAATTCATTTTAGAGAATCAAGCGGGTGCAGCAACTTTAAAAGCCAAACGTCGAATCGGACGTGATCATCTTATTGAAGAAGTTGGTGATAAATTACGTGGTATGATGCCATGGATTAGCGCTAATAAAATTGTTGATAAAACTAAAAACTAATAATTATAATCACCGAATAGTAAATTATTCGGTGTTTTTTTATCTATGGCTGTATCTCGTCACTCAATAATCGCGTCGGAAGGTTGGTTTTATATAAGCCTGATTCTGCTAGTGTCAGTTATTGCTCAAATTTTTATTCATTACTGGGCAATTATTTTATGGCTTTTATTAATCATCACAGTATTATTCTTTCGTGATCCCTACCGTAAAAGTCCAGCCGATCCACTCGGGATTGTTTCACCGGTTAATGCCACTATTACTGAAGTCAGTGTAAAACAGGATCAATTCCTGGAACGTGAGGCAAATTTTATTCGCATGATAATGCCTTTCTATACAATTTTTACTGTGCGTAGCATAACTGAAGGCAAGGTCATGCAACAGTGGCATCAAATGCATGAAAACGGCGATAAAACCTGCCCCTGTTTCGCAGTGTGGATACAAACAGATGAACAGGACGACGTTATTTTGGTATTACGCCCCGGGAGATGGATTAAACAGATAAAAAGTTACTTTATTACCGGAGAACGAGTTGGACAAGGACTCCGGATGGGGTATATTTTATTTGGTAGTTGTATTGATGTTTATGTTCCAAAATCATCTACTATTGAAGTAGTTCAAGGCAAAAAAGTGTCTGGTGGAACTGATATTCTGGCGCATTTGGTACACAATTAAAGAACACTTAAAAATTATAACTAATCAACGTAATTCGAAAGAGAGAAAGAGTCAGGCTTTGGAATCGGAATAGCCAGTGGAATAAATAGTAACTTGTTCATATTCCTTTTTATGAAAATACAACGTGTAGTTACATAATGTGAAAATTTGGGTAAGGTTATGGATAAAACAGATAAATCAAAACGGTATAAACGCGGAATTTATTTATTACCAAATTTATTTACAACCGCAGCTCTGTTTTGCGGTTTTTACGCGATTATTGCCGCAATGCACAATCACTTCGTAACCGCTGCCGTGGCGATATTTATTGCGATGCTGTTAGATGGTCTTGATGGACGTGTGGCTCGATTAACCAATACGCAATCTGATTTTGGTGCACAGTACGATAGTCTTGCAGATCTGATTTCATTTGGTCTGGCACCATCTTTAGTGATGTACCAATGGGCTTTACTCAATTTAGGAAAGCCGGGCTGGCTGGTCGCATTTATATATGCCGCTACCGCTGCATTACGATTAGCACGTTTTAATACCCAGGTCGGTACCGCAGATAAAAATTATTTTCAGGGTTTACCCAGTCCGGCAGCAGCAGCCATTGTCGCAGGGGCTGTTTGGGTTGGTCAGGAATATGAAGCATCCGGGCGAATTATTGATGTTATAGCACTTATTGTGACGGTGACAACCGGACTATTAATGGTGAGTAATTTTCGCTATAACAGTTTCAAAGGGATTGATTTAAAGGGTAAAATTCCATTCTTCTTGTTACTGGTTATTATGTTAGTCATTGTATTTATATCGTATGAACCGGCAGTAATATTATTTGCTATCTTTGTTATTTACGCAATTTCCGGTCCAGTGTTAACTCTGATAGCGTTACGAAAAAGACGCGCTGTTCGTCGAGCTTATCGAAAAGCAAGAAAACTGAGAAAAGAAAAATAAATAGACGTTGGGAATAAATGTATGACAGATAAGCTAATTATTTTTGATACAACTTTACGTGATGGAGAACAAAGTCCTGGCGCGTCGATGACCTTGGCTGAAAAAGTGCGAATTGCAAAAGCACTGGAACGCATGGGTGTTGATATTATTGAAGCCGGGTTTCCAATTGCGAGTGTTGGTGATTTTGAATCGGTTCAGGCCGTTGCACAGAGTATTAAAAATAGTACCGTATGTGCATTAGCTCGAGCCTTGGATAAGGATATCGATCGAGCAGGCGAAGCTATAATAGATGCACAACAACGCCGTATTCACACTTTTATTGCAACTTCACCGATTCACATGAAAATGAAGTTACGTATGGAGCCTGAGCAAGTTATCGAACAGGCCGTTCATTCAGTTCAACGTGCTATTAAATATACCGATGATGTAGAATTCTCACCAGAAGATGCCGGACGATCTGAGCTTGATTTCCTATGTCAAATTTTGGAAGCTGTTATTGATGCTGGTGCAACAACCCTGAATATACCCGATACTGTAGGATACAATGTGCCACAACAATTTGGTTCGTTAATTCATTCCTTAAAAGAAAAAATTCCAAATTCAGATAAAGTTATTTTTTCAGTGCATTGTCACAATGATCTTGGCATGGCAGTTGCTAACTCTTTATCTGCTGTTATGAATGGTGCTCGACAAGTAGAATGCACAATTAATGGTTTAGGAGAAAGAGCCGGTAATGCCGCTTTAGAAGAAATCGTAATGGCGGTTAAAACGCGTAAAGATCTGTTTACTTGTAATGTTGATCATATTAATTCAACCGAGATCGTTCCGACATCGAAAATAGTGTCGGGGATTACAGGATTTGCCATACAACCTAATAAAGCGATTGTGGGTGCTAATGCTTTTGCACATGAGTCTGGTATCCATCAGGATGGTGTATTAAAAAGCCGCGAGACTTATGAAATAATGAAAGCCGAAGATGTTGGTTGGACAACCAATCGCATGGTACTTGGAAAACATTCCGGTAGAAATGCTTTTCGAAGCAGATTAAAAGAACTGGGTGTCGAATTTGAAACTGAGCTTGAATTAAATGATGCTTTTGGACGCTTCAAAGATTTGGCAGATAAAAAACACGAAATTTTTGATGACGATTTACAATCTTTAGTAACTGAAACTAAAAATCGTTCTGGAAATGAATATTATCGTCTGGTATCGCTGCACGTATGTTCAGAAACAGGCGAAACGCCCAATGCTAATGTTACTTTAAATGTTGATAATTCCGAATCCAGCGCAAGTTCGAAAGGTGGGGGACCAGTCGATGCCACTTTCCGAGCTATTGAGCTAATGGTAAATAGTGGTACAGAATTATTGTTGTACTCAGTTAACAATATTACAACTGGAACTGATTCTCAGGGCGAAGTAACCGTTCGTCTGGAAAAATCTGGTAGTGTCGTCAATGGTCAGGGTTCAGATACAGATATCGTTATTGCATCAGCTAAAGCGTATATTAATGCATTAAATAAAATTGCTGCGCCACTTCAGCGTAAGCACCCACAACAAGTTAAAAATTAAAATTATACTAACAATATTACAATGTCGGATAATTTAATAAGAAATCAATATTTATCAGCAATGGGAATTGATGTTTGGGTCTCGCGGGATTCAACGGCACCAGAATATTTGGACAATAGTGAATTAAAATTAAATACCGAGATAAAATCAACTACAACAGATGTAGCGTCACTAGACTGGAATGCATTGCAAAATGAAGTAAACCAATGTCAGTTATGCGATCTACATCAAACACGAAAAAATAGTCTATTTGGTAGTGGAAACAAACAAGCTGAATTGTTTATTATAGCTTCAATCCCCAGTAGGGAAGAAGATGACTGCGCTGAGGTGTTTTCAGGTTTAGAAGGTGTATTGCTGGATAACATGTTATCGACACTTCGATTATCGCGAAAGGATGTTTTTACAACTACGCTTGTTAAATGCAGATCAAAGAATCACCGAGAATTTTCTGAAATAGAAATGCAAAAATGTTTACCGTATATTGAACGGCAAATTAAATTGGTAAATCCAAAAGTATTAATTCTATTTGGCGAACCAACCGCACAATTTATTTTAAAAACGCAAAATAAAATGTCAGTATTAAATTCATCAATTCACAATTATTCAGATACTGATATATTGGTAATTGTTATCGAACACCCTGAACAGCTGTTAACTTCCAGTGCTGATAAAAAACAGGCTTGGCAGGCACTATTGAAGATCAAAACAGTGCTTAGCTACCAAAATTAACTATAATATCTATATTGTGGATACATTAATTCATTTATGAGCGCAGTTTTTACATTAAATAGTAATAATATTCGACCAATGGCAATAGCAGACCTTGACAGGATCATGGAAATTGAGTTGAGTGTTTATCCTCATCCCTGGACCAGAGGAATCTTCTTTGATTGTATGAATGTCGGCTACAGTTGTTGGGTTCTTGAAGATACTATCAATATTATCGGTTATGCCGTTATCTCAATTGCAGCCTCTGAAGCACACCTGTTAAATGTTAGTATTGCTAGCAATCACCAAAACCAGGGATTGGGACGTCAATTTGTTATACAAATGTGTGACGTGGCGAAGCAGTCGCAAGCTGATACAATGCTGCTTGAAGTCAGGCCATCAAATCATGCTGCGGTTCATTTGTATGACAGTGTTGGTTTTAATGAAGTTGGACAGCGAAAAAAATATTATCCAGCTGACAAAGGTGCACGGGAAGATGCTTTAATAATGGCAAAAGCATTATTTTGATACTCATTTTAAGAACATGAAAAAAATATTTATTCTGGCAATAACTATTATATTAATTAGCTGTGCTAATTTAACCGGTAATGTATCAGGTGGTTTTTATAGCTCGGCTAATAATGAATTTAAAATTAAAACACCTGGTATTCCAAAATTAAGTGTGGAAGAT
>CAYOHQ010000157.1:0-7796 GCA_964403805.1 uncultured Thioalkalispiraceae bacterium
ATTTATGGCGGCGGTTTTATCGTCAGACATGGATAACACCGATAAAGTCGTGATACTGATTGATGAATGCCGTGACATGAAAATAAAAGTGGAAGCACCTAATGTTAATTTATGTTCGCATCGTTTTCCCGTATTAGACATTAGCACAATAGTGTACGGCCTTGGTGCCATCAAAGGTGTCGGAGAAGCGGCTATCGATAACATCAGTGATGAGCGACAGCAAAATGGGGAATATCAGGATTTATTTGATTTATGTCGCCGCGTAGATTTGAAAAAAGTAAATAAACGAACATTCGAAGGTTTAATCATGGCCGGTGCTTTGGATGTTTTTCAACAAACACGTTCGACCTTAATGGCAACCCTCGGTGGTGCCGTTAAAATTGCAGAACAATACAGTCGTAATTCAAAGCTGGGTCAAAATGATTTGTTTGGTGAATCATCAGAAGTTAGTGAAACCGGACCGGGCAGTTATAATATTCAAGAGGAGTGGGGTGAAGAACAACGTTTGTCTTGCGAGAAACAAACCTTGGGATTGTATTTAACTGGACATCCTATCAATCGTTATCTGGAAGAATTATCGCACTTTACCAGTTCGCGGATTGTTGAGCTTAAACCAAAACGCGATCAACTGGTAGTCGTTGCCGGGTTAATCATTGCCATGCGAACCATGAATACCCGCCGTGGTGATCGAATGGCATTTATTACCATTGATGATCGCAGTGCCCGAATTGAATTAGCGGTTTTTTCTGATGTTTATGAACGATGTCAGGATATTCTTGCGAAAGACAGATTAATTGTTATTGAAGGTGAAGTTAGTATCGATGATTACAGTGGCGGCTATAAGGTGAGTTGCCGTAATATTTATGACATCGATCAAGCTCGAGAAACATATGCTAAACGAATTGAAGTGAAGCTAGAAAATTCCGATAAGGTCAATGGTTTTGTTGGTGATTTGGCGCAAACCTTAACGCCCTTTAAAGAAGGATTTTGCCCGGTGGTCGTGGATTATAAACGGGATGATGCACAAGCAAAAATTAATCTGGGACAGGAATGGCGTGTTCATCCGACTGAAGAACTATTGCATCGCTTAAAGAAGCTGGCAGGTGATGAAAGTGTTAAATTGATTTACTAATTTACCGCTAAAAGTCTTAACCTGCTTCACACAGATAAACAAAAATCATGTTAAAATAACAAAATCCGTATATAAGGTGTTAATTTTGAACGTAATTAATACTAGAAGTTACTTTAACTTTAGCTATATACAACATTAGTATGTTGTGCTAAGTTATTGATAGTAAGACTAATATAAGTGAGCTTTACCGTTATGAATATGAATTTTTTAGAGTTTGAACAACCCATTGCTGATCTGGAAGCAAAAATTGATGAACTGCGGTTTGTAGGCTCGGATAACGAAATTAATATCAGCGATGAAATTAGTCGATTACAGTCAAAAAGCCGGGATCTAACGGAGACTATATTTTCAAGCTTAAAATCAGCGCAAATTGCACAATTGGCACGACATCCTCAGCGGCCGTATTTACTGGATTATATTAATTTAATATTTACCGATTTTGAAGAATTACACGGTGATCGCGCTTATGCCGATGATCCAGCAATTGTTGGTGGCATGGCACGTATTGATGACAAACCGGTAATGATTATCGGTCAGCAAAAAGGCCGCGATACCAAAGAAAAAATTCGGCGTAATTTTGGAATGCCTCGCCCTGAAGGTTACCGTAAAGCATTGCGCTTAATGGAAATGGCCGAACGTTATCAATTACCTATTTTAACTTTTATTGATACCCCGGGAGCTTATCCAGGTGTGGGTGCAGAGGAGCGTGGCCAAAGTGAAGCTATCGCTAAAAATTTATTGGTAATGTCGACATTAAAAACACCAATTGTGTGTACCGTTATTGGTGAAGGTGGCTCCGGTGGTGCTTTGGCTATTGGCGTGGGTGATAAATTATTAATGTTACAATACAGTACCTATTCGGTAATCTCGCCTGAAGGCTGTGCATCTATTTTATGGAAATCATCTGATAAAGCGTCCGAAGCAGCAGAAGCAATGGGTTTAACAGCACCACGTTTAAAAGAATTGGGGTTTGTTGAAGAAATTATTGAAGAGCCGCTCGGTGGTGCTCATCGTAATATCGAAATAACCGCTCAACGAGTGAAAGCCGCTTTATTAAACAGCCTTGAATCACTTGGTTCTTTATCAACTGAAGCCTTGCTAGAAAAAAGATATGAGCGCCTAATGTCTTATGGGCAATTTAGCGAGTCATAATACAATAAATACTCATTCGCATGATTCTCCTTGATGAATTGCAAACGACACTAAATAGTTTCCCGAAAGCCGATTGTTATTGGGTTGCTTATAGTGGGGGTTGTGATTCACATGTTTTGTTGCACGCTTTATACACTCTGTCTCAATTAAATCCGACTAATTTTAATATTGCAGCACTTCATGTTGATCATGGTTTACAAGCAAGTGCAAAAATGTGGGCAAATCACTGTAAACACGTTTGTGTCGATTTAAAAATAAAATTTAAATTAATTAAAGTAAATGCTAAAGCTGAGAGTGGTCAAAGCCCTGAAGCGGCAGCACGTGATGCCCGCTACAAGGCAATAGCAGAGTTTATACCTGAAAAAGATATCCTACTTGTGGCGCATCATCAGGATGATCAAGCTGAAACCTTGTTATTACAATTATTGCGTGGTGCCGGTCCACGTGGATTAAGCGCGATGCCTAAAGGAAAATTTTTGGGCAAAAATAGAGTATTACGCCCCTTTCTTATGATTTCTCAAAAAATTATTTTAGAATACGCGGATCAGAATAAATTGAAGTGGATTGAAGATCCCAGTAATACAGAAATTCGTTTTGATCGAAATCGAATCCGTCATGAAGTGCTTCCAGTGTTGAAGAAACGCTGGCCATCGTTATCTGAAACGCTGAGTCGTGTTACTCACTATCAGGCTGAAGCTGTGGCGTGTTTGCATGAACTAGCTGAGCTCGATTTGCTAAATATAAAATCAAGCCGGGATGAGGATGGAATATCTATTCCGAAATTAACGCTACTGAGTAGCGCTCGGCAAAAAAATGTCTGTCGTTACTGGATCGAGCAAAATAGTCTTGATGCAATTGACAGCACCCATTTGAATCGAATTTTTAATGAAGTCATTCCAGCAGCCATTGATAGCCAACCAATGGTTGAATGGCTAAACACCCGAGTATGTCGCTATCGTGGAATCTTATATGTATTAGCAATAGAAAAATTAGATAAATCTGCAGTATCTCAAAACTGGCTACTCACTAATGCCATTGAATTAGCACAACAACGATTAGTCTCGCAACAGACGGTTGGTGACGGTATTAAACAATCATTAATTCCAGATGGAATAGTGAAAATTTGTTTCCGTCAAGGTGGCGAGCGTTGTCAGCCCAAAGGTAGAGACAATCATCATAGTTTGAAGAAATTATTTCAGGAATGGGCAGTACCTCCCTGGATGCGCTCACAAATACCCTTAATCTACATCGGGAATGAGCTAGTCCAGATTGTAGGATATTGCTTATGTGAACCCTATGCTGCCGGTCCGAATGAGCCTGGAATTTCGATTAAGAGTGAAACGCTATAAGTTTGGCTTAGTGACATTGCAGGTTGAAAATAAGCCTGAAAACAACGAAAATAGCAGTAGGCACAAGGCAAAATTCTACATTCTAATGCGTATCTAGCTACTTACTGATAATTTTAATGTTATCATAGGATTATACGAGTAAATCAAGTAAAAATGGCAAATTAATGACAAAATACATTTTTGTAACAGGTGGTGTTGTATCGTCGCTGGGGAAGGGTATTGCAGGTGCATCATTGGCTTCACTACTCGAGTCTCGTGGTTTAAAAGTAACCTTGTTAAAGCTGGATCCGTATATCAATGTCGATCCTGGCACCATGAGTCCATTTCAGCATGGCGAAGTTTTTGTAACCGAAGATGGTGCCGAAACTGATTTGGATTTAGGTCATTATGAACGTTTTGTTCGTACGACCATGAAGCAATCAAATAACTTCACAACCGGCACTATTTACGAACGCGTTATTCGCAAAGAGCGACGTGGTGAATATCTTGGCGCAACGGTGCAAGTTATTCCGCATATTACTGATGAAATAATTAATTCAGTGAAAATAGGCTCCGAAGGTGCTGATGTCGCCATGGTTGAAATTGGCGGTACCGTTGGTGATATTGAATCTTTGCCATTTTTAGAAGCTATTCGACAAATGGGTGTTGAATTAGGTCATGACAATGTGTTGTATATGCATTTAACTTTATTACCGTATATTCCAGCTGCCGGTGAATTAAAAACAAAACCAACACAGCACTCGGTGAAAGAATTACGTTCCATTGGTATTCAACCCGATATTTTATTATGCCGTTCTGATCGGGAGTTGCCTGATGAAGAAAAAAGAAAAATTGCATTGTTTACTAATGTAGAATCTCGTGCTGTAATTTCTGCATTGGACGTCGACACTATTTATAAAATACCGATGCTGTTACAGGAACAAGGTTTAGATGATATTGTTACTGAAAAATTACGACTAAAAACAAAACCTGCAAATTTATCTGAATGGACTTCTGTGATTCATGCACTCGAAAATCCAACCGGTGAAGTTAATATCGCGATGGTGGGTAAATACGTTGAATTAACCGAGTCGTATAAATCCTTATCCGAGGCATTGAGCCATGCGGGTATTCACACACTAACAAAAGTAAAACTGACGTATATCGATTCAGAACTACTCGAACAAGGCAATACTGAATCACTACACGGTATGGATGGCATCCTGGTACCGGGTGGCTTTGGTGAACGTGGTGTTGAAGGTAAAATTGCCGCAGTTAAATACGCCAGAGAAAATAAAGTCCCCTATTTAGGAATTTGCCTGGGTATGCAGGTCGCGGTGATTGAGTACGCTCGTAATATTGCCGGATTGGAAAAAGCACACAGTACTGAATTTAATAAAAATACACCTCATCCTGTCATTGGTTTAATAACTGAATGGCAAACTGAAGATGGTTCTGTTGAACGTCGTGATTCAGAATCTGATTTAGGTGGCACCATGCGTCTTGGTGGACAAAAATGTAAATTAACAAAAGACAGTGTCATTCACCAATGTTATAAGAAAAATGAAATTGTAGAACGACATCGTCATCGATTTGAATTTAATAATAATTATCTTGAGCAATTAATTGATGCTGGTTTACAAATTTCTGGAAAATCAATTGATGACAATTTAGTTGAAGTTGTTGAAGTGAAAGAGCATCCCTGGTTTGTAGGGTGCCAGTTTCATCCTGAATTTACTTCAACGCCACGTGATGGTCACTTACTCTTTAGCGGTTTTATTAATGCAGCTCGAGAATACGCAATAGCCGAACAACAAACCTCGGAAACGGCAACAGCATGAAGCTATGTGGATATGAAGTTGGAATTGAGCAACCCTTTTTTTTAATTGCCGGCCCTTGTGTCATTGAAAGTGAGCAATTAATTCTTGATACAGCAGCAAAGCTCGCTGCCATTACTGATGAATTGCAAATACCTTTTATCTTTAAAGCGTCATACGATAAAGCTAACCGCACTTCAAGCAAAAGTTTTCGTGGCCCAGGAATTGAGAAAGGACTGGCGATTTTAGAGAAAGTAAAAGATCAGATTGGTGTGCCAGTATTAACCGATGTCCATGAAGATACACCGCTAGACGAAGTTGCTTCTGTGGTTGATGTCATGCAAACGCCAGCATTTTTATGTCGACAAACGAATTTTATTCAGAATGTCGCTAAACAAAACTTGCCCGTCAATATCAAGAAAGGACAGTTTCTGGCACCTAACGACATGATCAATGTCGTAGCGAAAGCAAAAGAAGTGGGTAATGAACAAATAATGGTGTGTGATCGTGGCGTATCCTTTGGTTATAACACCTTGGTATCTGATATGCGCGGTTTAGCTACAATGCGAAACACACAATGCCCCGTTGTATTTGATGCGACACATTCAGTACAACAACCCGGTGGTCAGGGTGGTACATCTGGTGGACAACGCGAATACGTTCCAGTGCTAGCACGAGCAGCAATGGCTGCTGGTATTGCGGGAGTATTCATGGAAACACATCCGGATCCAGCTAAAGCACTTAGTGATGGTCCAAATTCATGGCCATTGGATCGTATCGCTGAATTATTAACAACATTAAAAGCGATTGATAACACAGTGAAGTCAAGTGCTTTTATTGAAAACGAATTTATGTAATTAAACATTATTAATCAAGAATCAGGAAGAAGAATTTAAATGTCAAAAACAAATATCGAAAAAATTATTGCGCGGGAAGTAATAGACTCACGCGGAAATCCTACAGTAGAAGCCGATGTTTATTTAACATCAGGAGTAATGGGGCGCGCGGCAGTACCATCTGGTGCGTCAACGGGATCCCGTGAAGCAATTGAATTACGTGATGGTGATAAAACACGTTATATGGGTAAAGGTGTATTAACCGCTGTTAAAAATATAACCGTTGATATTAATACTGCATTGAAAGGTAAAGACGCATCACAACAAGAAACCATAGATCAAATAATGCTGGATCTGGATGGCACAGAAAATAAAAGCAAGTTAGGTGCAAATGCATTACTGGCTGTATCGCTTGCTTGTGCTAAAGCTGCTGCAATAGCAAATAATAAAGAATTATATGCCTATCTTTCAAAAGACGGTAACTACACTTTACCCGTTCCAATGATGAATATTATTAATGGCGGCTCACATGCAGATAACAGTGTTGATCTTCAAGAATTTATGATCATTCCGGTTGGTGCGCCGAGTTTTTCTGAAGCTGTCCGATATGGTTCAGAAGTATTTCATAATTTGAAATTAGTATTAAGTGCAAAAGGAATGAACACCGCAGTTGGTGATGAAGGTGGTTTTGCACCTGATTTACCGTCAAACGAATCCGCTCTGCAAGTGATCATAGAAGCTATTAAAAAAGCCGGCTATAAACCGGGTGAAGATATTTATATTGGCATTGATGCTGCCAGTAGTGAGTTTTATAAAAAGGGAAAATATGATCTAGCTTCAGAAGGAAAAATATTATCTGCCTCGGAATTAATTGATGTTTATGAATCCTGGGTAGAAAAATATCCAATCATTAGCATTGAAGATGGCTTAGATGAAGGTGATTGGGATGGCTGGAAATTATTAACAGAAAGGTTAGGCGATAAAGTTCAGCTAGTTGGGGACGATTTATTTGTAACTAATACTAAAATATTTCAACAAGGTATTGATAAAAATATTGCTAACTCAATATTAATTAAGGTTAATCAAATCGGAACATTAACCGAAACCTTGGAAGCAATCGAATTAGCGAAAAAAGCTGGCTATACCGCAGTAATATCGCATCGCTCAGGTGAAACAGAAGATACCACTATATCCGATTTGGCCGTAGCAACTGCAGCAGGACAAATTAAAACCGGCTCTATGTCGCGTTCTGATCGTGTCGCTAAATACAATCAATTATTACGAATTGAACAAAGCCTGGGTGCTAAGGCAGTTTATCCTGGTAAGAAATCGTTTAAGCATTTAAGCGGCTAAAATGAAAATTATAATTGCCATACTGTTGATTATAATTTTAATACTACAATATGACTTGTGGTTTGGTGAAAGCAGTATAATCTCAGTATGGAAATTAGAAAAAACAGTAGAAGTTCAAGAGCTCGAAAATCAAAAATTAAAAGAAAAACATCTAAAGGATATGGCAACTCATAAATCC
>CAYOHQ010000158.1:0-7744 GCA_964403805.1 uncultured Thioalkalispiraceae bacterium
CATCATTAATGAATCAATAGTAAATGAAAAAGAAATAAATCGAGATACTGAGTTTGAAAAAAACTATTTAAGTAATAGCGGTGTTGTCAAATAATATTATGAATCGAATTAATAAACAGTTAGAAATTGTGCTCGATAATATTTGTTTTCATGGTTGTAAATACGTTCGTGAATGCATTTTAAAAATGCAAAAAAATGAAACCGTTAAGGAAACAAAATCAATAAACACGACAGAAAATCAGATTATACTTCAGGAGTTAATTTCTATTATGGAAGTATACGATATGCAGAATAACTAAAGACAGCTAATCATGGTAAATATTTAGACCAATCTTCATCTATGTCACCAAACGCAAAGAAATGCGGGTTTAATAAAGATTCTTTGGTGTTATAACGTAGTGGTTGCATGTAGACATCGGTTAAACGTCCACCAGATTCTTCTACAACACATTGTGCTGCTGCGGTATCCCATTCAGATGTTGGTCCTAATCTTGGGTAAAGGTCAAGGACGCCTTCTGCAACCAAACAGGATTTTAAAGAACTGCCCAAGGGACTAATCTCATAGTTACCCAAATTTTTTAAATACTGTTGCAATGCATCATTACCATGTGAACGGCTCCCGGCAACCAGCACTGGACGACGTTTGCGTGAGGCACAAAAAATTCGATGCGGATCGCTATTGCTAGTAGAAAGGTAGGCGCCATTCATATAAGAAGCATAATAACATTTACCGTTAATCGGTACGTATATCACCCCTAGCCGTGATTGATGTTTTTCAATTAAGGCAATATTAACGGTGAACTCACCATTACGTTTTATAAATTCACGTGTACCATCGAGTGGATCAACCAACCAGTAGCGGCTCCACTTTTGGCGTTCTGAATAGCTAATTGCAGTTGATTCTTCTGATAAAACTGGAATATCCGGTGTTAGTTTTTTTAAGCCTTCAACGATAGTATCATGTGCTGCCATATCCGCATCAGTCAGCGGTGTATGGTCATCCTTTTTGGTAACTTCAAAGCCTTTTTCATAAACAGCCATTATTCTTCCACCGGCAAGGCTCGCTAATTCAATAACGGGATCCTGAATTTTTCTAAGTTCAACGACACTAAATGGGCTTGATGACATTAATTATTTTTTCTCTGTTTTAGTTTGTTTATTCAATTTTTCACGAACAAGAAATAATGCTGCAATGGTTCTTGCTTCTGTTACTTCTTCTTGTTGTATCAGTGTTTCAAGTTCTGAAAGTTTCCAGGAAACAACTTCCAATGGTTCGGGCTCATCTCCTGCTAATTCTTCTTTATACAAATCGGTTGCTAGCACTACATGAGTGACATGATTTGAATAACCTGGCCCAGACGTCATCGATTTTAAAAATTCCAAATTTTTAGCACCATGACCTACTTCTTCCTTAATTTCCCGATTCGCCGCTTCCAGAATTTCTTCATCTTGCTCAATTTTTCCTTTTGGACAGCACAGTTCATAACGGTGAACACCACCGGCATATTCTCGAATGAGTAATACCGTGTCGTTATCAAGCATGGGAACAATTAATACTGCTGCTACACCTTTAGTATTTAATCGCTCATACTTAACTGTAGCACCATTTGAAAACTCTAAATCAACACCTTCCACACAAAAAAACCGAGTCTGAGCCAGAGTTGAAATCTTGGTTATTGTTGGGATTTTTGACATATCATCCAGCTTTAACATAAACCAGAGATAGTAAACGATTATTCGTGAATTCGCATTCGATTTCAGTATCAAATATTTGATTTAAAGTAATTTTTCACTCTTTATTTATAATGTTTCAATGCTGAAACGAATTTTTGTACGTAATTTACCCTCAAACCAGGCATCAACGCCCAACTGCTCTTCATTCGAGTTTAAGGTAAATCCATCCTGAATTCCGGGGCTTATTTCATCCATTTTTAATCCTGTACCCTGATATTTAACATCGAGAGAAACGTGCATTGGATAATAGCCATCAAGAAAGCGTCGCATAAACGGCCCATTATGCAGAGTATAACTACCATCATCATTCATGGTTAACGCCTTGCTGTAACCTTCCAGGCAAATACTGGCGTCTTTTTGAACATTCACTAATTGAATGGTAGAACCTTCCACCCAGGCTTTTTCGATATTAATAGCACTGCTAACTTTCATTTGTTTAACACGCCCCGGTTTAAACACAATTTGTACTTCACCAAATACATCCATATTGTTATGGCACTGGCGCATTTTCACCCAACCATCATTAAGGCTTTTTTCTTCAATGATCATCAAACTGCTATGGTGGTGAACTGATTTTTCGGGCTTAATTTTTAAGAATACTAATTCACCTTCATTTACATAGGTATAATTTGGTGGATCCAGGGTATCGCTGTTAAACCACTTTTCGAGTTCTTCCGGCGTTACTTCATTTGCTATTGAACTGCCAAACAAGCTAACCATGCCAGCCATTAGCATTATCACAAATAATTTTCGAAACATCGGCGCCTCCTCCAGTAAATCCAGAAATCAACAACTTCACGTTAAAAATTTACGCTACTATCTATAATTCTAGTCTATATTGCTGATAAAATTAGTGTATTCTATTTTTTGCGTTTCTATTTCGCTAACTTAATGATTTATAATGAAAAATAAAGAAAACATGATTAATTGGAACACCATTAAAACCGTATTTTTAGACATGGATGGCACCTTACTGGATCTTAATTTCGATAATTATTTTTGGCAACATCATGTGCCAAAACGTTTTTCTGAATTACACAATATCGACATAGCAACCGCTAAAGAAATACTTATTCCAAAATTTCGTGAGCTCGAAGGCACTATGAATTGGTATTGTGTTGATCACTGGTCGGAATCACTCGGGCTTGATATTGAGTTACTCAAAACAGAAATAAATCACCTTATTGCAATTCATCCCTACGTCGTTGAATTCTTGGAAATGCTACAACAAAAAAATATTAAACGGGTATTAGTCACTAATGCACATCAAAAAAGTTTGAATCTCAAAATGAAGCATACTGCATTACATCATCATCTTGATGAAATAATTTGCGCTCATGATTTTAGTGTTCCTAAAGAACATGATGATTTTTGGAGGAAATTACAAGAGAAATACCCGTTTGATCAAGCAAGCAGTTTGTTTATCGATGATAGTCTTCCGGTGTTACGATCAGCGCAGCGTTACGGTATAAAATATTTACTCGCGATCTATAAACCGGATAGTCAGCAAAAAATAAAAGATGTTGAAGACTTTAATGCTATTCATACTTTTAAAGACTTAATATACTGAATGTATTTAGCAGCTGTATAGACATCAACTCAAAAATAATCAACTTTAATTTGAGTCTAACCCCATATAAATAAAGATTCTTCCAAATAAACCGATAGTTTAAGTAAATTTATGAACGATAAAAAAGATCATTTGTCTGATTAATAGTGTATTTAAACTCACCACATAATGTTAAAGAAATTTAATATGATACTGACTTTAAAGATAAAATTTTTATACCCCATAAAATTAGCTTCTATTGTTGCTACCAATTTTTATGGTGTTATCGCCTTTGTCATTTTGTTATCCACATCAACAGTTTCAGCTGATGAAAAAATACCTGAATTTTTTACCTTTACATTCGAAAATGATATTTTTGTCGGAGACGATAATGGTTACACCAATGGTACGGGGATCACCTTTGGCAAAGGTCCTTTCAAAGAGTTTAATGATAACAATCTTCCTCACTGGCTTCATTGGCTTACGAAAGATCTTTATATAAGTACCATGAAAAATAAGAAGCGCGGTATTGCACACATGTTCTTTCAACGTATGCAAACGCCGAGTGACCTTAGCAAAACAGAATTAATAGTGGATGATGTTCCATATGCAGGCTTGCTGGCATGGCAAGGAACCTTGTATGCATGGGATGATCATACTGCTGATCAATTTTCGTTATACCTTGGAGTAGTAGGCCCAATTGCACTTGCAGAACAGTCTCAAAATCTAATTCACGGGATTACGGGATCGAATAAAGCAAATGGATGGGACAATCAAATTGAAAATGAACCCGTTTTTAAAATTGAAGCCCAACGAATATGGAATCTTTACAGAACAAAAGGTGGTGGACTTCAATTAGATTTACTGGGACTAGCCGGAGCCGGTATCGGTAATCTTGAAACTGCAACAAAAGCTGGCTTTGCAATACGTTGGGGAAGTAATCTGCAATCCAGTTTTTCTGCATTTTCACTACAGGCTGATAGGCAAGTGAACCCGCTTTCCATCTCAGTTAAAAATGATTTTTACTTTTTCCTGGGAGGCAGAGCCGGAATTATATTAAATGATATCCTTATAAATGGTAATACATTTAAAGACAGCCATTCTGTTCCTTTGGAACATTTTCAAAATCAAGTTTCAGGTGGTGCTGTATGGAGCATTGGTCATAGCGCGTTTGTATTTCAGATATCATCGCTAAGTTCCAGAACAACACTTACTGATAGTCGAGAAAAATATGGTGCTATTAGTGTTACCTATCGCTATTAAATTTATTAAAACTGAATTAGTTTTATCTCTATTATTCAGTGAATCTGGTGTCCCACTTTTTGAAGCGTTTTTTACAAAATTTAAGCAAAGCATCATAACCGTCAAAAAATAATTCAAAACCGTCTTCTGCAGGAGCATCAAATTCACAGTAATCATTTTTATAATCACGGCAGACCTGTGGCCTGGTTTCATAAATACCACAACTTCCATTTTTTTGTAAGAACTGGCATTGATTTAAAACCAGTAAAAACCAGCCATCTTCATCTTTATAAGCCTGAATATTTTTATGTGCCATTTGCCAGAGTAAATGATCAAAATCATCGATCTTTCGTGGTGAATCGATTTGTTGTGTTGTATAACTACAACACTTGGTGCCGGGACAAAAACTGCATTTCGTTTCTGTGGGTAGTTTATCTGGACTAATTTTGATGTTCATGTAAACCTACGTGTTACCAGGAAAAGAACAAGTATAGCAAACAGTGAACCCATTTTGAAAATCTTATTTAATCTAAGAAAATATAAACTAAAACCATGAAAATTCCTGAAAGATACAGTAATAATCCAGAATTCACTCAAGCAATATTACGCTTCACTATTTGGCTTGTAATCTCGTTTTTAATTGTAATTCAATTCGCAGGCGAACTGGAAAAATTACAAATACAAAATTACATAATTTTCATGATTACTTTTCTGGTGATTTCAATCATCATATTTATTTCAGTATTAATATTTCCCGTATTAAAAATTCGACCTTACTTAACTTCACTGCTCGATATGGGGGGAGTTAGTTATACAATGATATTAACCACAGCAGGACCCTTTAGTGCTTATTACCTATTATTCCCCTGGATTTTTGTTGGTTATGGGGCACGTTATGGCCGTGGTCCATTATTGACGGCTACTGTTGTTGGCTTAACAAGTTATTTATACGTTTTATGGTTATTTGACAGTTGGACAAATGATGCTTTTTCGTCAATATTGTACACAATATTTTTTATCATCTTACCGTTGTACATAGGCAATATGATTTCAAAACTCAAAAAATCACAACAGGAAGCAATAACTGCAAATAAAGGAAAGAGTGAATTTCTAGCAGCCATGAGTCATGAAATACGAACTCCAATGAGCGGTATTATTGGTATGACCAGTTTATTAGAGAAAACAAAATTAGATCAAACGCAAGCTGAATATGTGTCTGCATTACAACAAAGCTCAACTGCTTTGCATGCTTTAATTGACGATATACTGGATTTATCAAAAATCGAAGCCGGGAAAAGTTTATTGCAAGAAAAGAAATTTAATCTACCCAAATTAATTCACAATGTAACACAACTATTAACACCTGCCGTAAATATTAAAAAAATTGAATTAGTAAGTTACATTCAACCCGATATCCCAAAAATAGTAAAAGGCGACCCAGATAAATTACGCCAAATATTATTAAACTTATTAAGTAATGCCGTTAAATTCACAAACAAAGGTGAGGTCAGTATAAAAGCTACCGTAATTAATAATAAAGACGAAGAGTTGGTTCGAATTCGAATTGAAGTAAGTGATACCGGCATTGGCATTCCTAACCAGCAATTAGAAAAAATATTTGAACCTTTTTACCAAGGTAAGAATATTAACCCCGGAAAACATTCCGGCACCGGACTCGGAACTACAATTTCTCATCAATTAACAAGCTTAATGAGCGGTGAAATTGGTGCCTGCAGTGATCTGGATAAAGGCAGCATATTCTGGATTGAAATTCCGTATAATTATTGCGAATATCAAAATGAAGACTTATGCTTACCACATCCTGATGTTAAAAACGTAATTGTATTGGACGAAGTAAAGTCAAGCGCCAGTGCGATAGAAAAATACTTAACGTCTTTGCAGGTTGACCCCGTAATAGTAGAAACAGAACAAAGTGTACTGAAGTATTTATCTGAAACAGAAAGTAATAACCCAATTACCGTTATATTATCAGATTCACACTTGGGTTGTGATAAAATTTCTTTTTCTAAAAAACTTAAAACCGATTTTAATTCAAAAATTTATTTGGTATTAATAACCAATATTGAAAAAATTGAGATACTCAATAAAGAGTATCGAGACCTATTTGATGATTATATAATACGACCTTTTGGCGTTTTTAGATTAAAGAAAATAATAGCCAGTTTATACTCCGGTGAGAAAAATATCACTCAAAAAAGTAATACTGACACTGAATCACTGGCACAACCCATATCTGATAGAGCTGTACTAGTTGCTGAAGACAGCGATATTAATGCCAAAGTCATTTGTATTTTTCTGGAACAAGAAGGATATAAAGCTAAACGAGTTATTTCAGGCGCAGAAGCGCTTGAAGAATTAATCAAAAATAAATATGATTTTGTCTTTATGGATATGCGCATGCCAGAAATGGATGGATTAGAAGCTACCCGACGATGGCGGCAACAAGATATAGATTCAGATAAGATTAAAAGTGATGTTGCAATACCGATTGTTGCGTTAACAGCAAATGCCACAAATGAAGATCAAGACGCTTGTTTAAATTCAGGAATGGATAAATTTTTATCAAAACCCGTTTCAAAAGAGGCAATGCTTGATGTTATTAAATCTTTTTTAGAAAATTAATTAATGGTTTTAGCTTTACATGCAATACGATAAAAAATCCCTGTTATACTTATTAAAAGATCCTTACATTTGGGTTGTCATTATCTGTGCTGGTCTATTTTGGTTTGTGTTATCATTTTATTTTCCAGTTACTAATAATTTACAATGGCCATTACAAACGCCCTGGGTATTTATAGTCCCCGTATTGATATATCCGATTTTAGAAGAAATTGTATTTCGTGGTGCTGTGATGGATTTTTTACATGAAAAAATACCCGGTAAGCTGTTTTTTCATTTAAGTAAATCTAATGTCATTACCAGTATTTTATTTTCATCATTACATTTTATCTACCACCCACCAGTATGGGCAGCAGCGGTGTTTGTACCATCGCTAATTTTTGGATTATTAAAAGAAAGGTACCAGAGTTTAATACCACCAATATTGATTCATGTATTTTTCAATGCTGGGTATTATTTATTATTTTTGTAACTATTCAGCGTAATTTAAAAACAAATGGTTAAACAAATAAATACTAAATCCGCCGGCTTCGGAACCGGGATAGGCCAATCAAGACACGCAAAAGATCGCCATCCATG
>CAYOHQ010000159.1:0-7692 GCA_964403805.1 uncultured Thioalkalispiraceae bacterium
AGCCAGAGCGTGACAATTTAATGGCAGTGCTCATGGCATCAACCGCTTCATTCTGTCCGTAAATAACCAGTTTTAAATTTCTATCTAAATGTTTTAATAAATCTTTATCATCTTTAGAAACGGTTTTTTCAGGAATACGCGCCATTTTAGAAATGATTTTTTCGACTTCTTTAACACCAATTGTTTTTTTGCGTTTTGATTTAATAGCCATGCGCTGTTTGGCACCGGCTTCATCAATCACGTCCACGGCTTTATCCGGCAAGTGACGATCATTAATATAACGGTCAGATAATTCTACTGCGGTTCGAATAGCCTGATGGGTGTATTTAACTTCGTGGTGTTCTTCAAAACGGGATTTTAAGCCTTCAAGAATTTGTATTGTTTCATCAACAGAAGGTTCATCAATATCCACTTTTTGGAAACGTCGAGCCAGTGCGCGATCTTTTTCAAAGATACCGCGATATTCTTGATAGGTTGTTGAGCCAATGCATTTTAGATCGCCGGTTGCTAAAACCGGTTTAATTAAATTCGATGCATCCATTGCGCCACCCGATGCTGCACCAGCACCAATGATTGTATGAATTTCATCGATGAATAAAATGGAGTTTTGTTCTTTTTTAAGTTGCGACAATATTGCTTTTAATCTTTTTTCAAAATCGCCGCGATATTTTGTGCCTGCTAATAACGCACCCATATCTAAAGAATACACAACCGATTGTGATATCACTTCAGGGACTTCCTCATCAACAATCATTTTAGCCAGGCCTTCGGCTAATGCTGTTTTACCAACACCCGCTTCACCGACTAATAATGGATTATTCTTTCGTCGTCGACATAAAATTTGAACTGTTCGTTCAATTTCATTTTTTCGGCCGATTAGCGGATCAATTTTTCCGGAAGCGGCTAACTGGTTTAAATTAGTCGCATACAACTCCAGTGGACTTTGGTTTGGTGTTTCACCTTCTTCAGTGCCAGCACTGGAAGGTGCAATTGATTCATCATCATTAATTTTTGATATGCCGTGTGAAATATAATTCACAACGTCTAAACGATTAACGTCTTGTTTCTTTAAAAAGTAAACCGCTTGAGATTCTTGCTCGCTAAAAATGGCAACCAGCACATTAGCGCCGGTAACTTCCTGCTTGCCGGATGATTGCACATGAAATACAGCGCGTTGTAAAACACGTTGAAAACCTAATGTGGGTTGTGTTTCGCGATCGTCTTCTGGTGGCAGTAATGGTGTTGTTTCATTTAAAAAGGTATTGAGTTCTGTTTTGAGTAACCCGAGGTTGGCACCGCATGCGGTTAACACATCTTCAGCAGATTGGTTATTTAACAATGCCAGTAATAAATGTTCCACTGTCATAAACTCATGGTCTTTATCACGAGCATCTTTGAATGCATTATTTAGCGCAAGTTCCAAATCTTTATTTAACATCAGTCTTTACCCATTTGATTCCATGGCACACATCAAAGGATGATCATGTGTACGAGAATAGTCATTCACTTGTGCCACTTTTGTCTCGGCGATATCGCGCCCAAAAATTCCACAAATACCTTTTCCATTATTATGAACATTCAACATTACCTTAATAGCTCTTTCACGATTCATGCCAAAAAAACCTTCAAGAATCGAAATAACGAAATCCATAGGAGTATAATCGTCATTCATCAGCACAACTTTATACATTGGTGGCTTTTTTAATTTCGGTTTTGCTTCTTCCAGCGCTAAACCGCCATCCTGGCCATCTTGTTGTTTAGTGTTACTTATCTCTTTAGTCATAGTTTGATTTTAGCCGATCCTGTTATTTTATGCCTAGCAAGAAATCACATAAATTTCTGCATTTTGAAATGCAGATTTAGAATAGTTGTCTATAGTTAGGATATAAATTATCTAATGAAGTTCACAATATCATATAGATAAGCATAAGTAATTGAATAATAAATAGTAATCATAATAATTATCTTATTAATCTGTGTTTAAGTAGACGTATTTGGATGGAGGCTAGCAAGCATGAGTATTGGCATTGTGAAATGGTTTAGTAATGCAAAAGGTTATGGCTTTATTTCACCTGAAACAGGTGGAGATGATGTATTTGCCCACTTTTCTGCAATTACGATGGAAGGTTACAAAACATTAAAAAAGGGGCAGACAGTGGATTTTGAGTCGACACCGGGGCCTAAAGGAATGCATGCGGTTGATATAAAACCACAGGAATCAGAGGTTATTAACCAAGCAAGTGCATAATAATATCAGGATCTCGTCAAACTAAAATAAAGACGAGATCCTGAATAAAGCTCAATTTAGACTAATTAGTCCATATTTTGACAAATAGCGTCACCGAATTCAGAACTACTGAGTTTTGTTGCACCTGTCATTAATCGTTCTAAATCGTAAGTCACAGTTTTGGCTTGTATTGCACCCGACATGCCTTTAATAATTAAATCTGCCGCTTCACTCCAGCCCATATGGCGTAACATCATTTCTGCGGATAAAATTAACGAACCCGGATTAACCATATTCTTCCCGGCATACTTGGGCGCGGTGCCATGCGTTGCTTCAAACATCGCAATGTTATCCGACAAATTCGCCCCCGGTGCAATCCCGATTCCGCCAACTTGAGCAGCCAAAGCATCAGACACATAATCGCCATTTAAATTTAATGTCGCAATCACATCATACTCTTCCGGACGTAATAAAATTTGTTGTAAGAAGGCATCAGCAATAACATCTTTAATGACAATTTCGTCACCACTGTTTGGGTTTTTAAAAGAACACCATGGCCCGCCATCGATGTCTTTTGCGCCAAACTCTTGTTTTGCAAGTTCATAACCCCAATTTTTAAATCCACCTTCGGTGAATTTCATGATGTTACCTTTGTGAACCAAAGTCAGCGATGGACGATTATTATCGATAGCATACTGAATAGCCTTGCGTACCAGACGTTTAGTGCCTTCAATCGAGACTGGTTTTATACCGATTCCCGAAGTTTCAGGAAAACGAATTTTAGTCACCCCCATTTCATCTTGTAAAAATTGAATGATTTTTTTAACTTCAGGAGTCCCTTCTTGCCATTCAATACCAGCATAAATATCTTCTGAGTTTTCACGAAAGATCACCATGTCCGTTTTTTCGGGTTCTTTAACCGGGCTTGGCGTGCCATCATAATAACGAACCGGGCGTAAACAAACATACAGGTCGAGTTCTTGTCGCAGCGTTACATTTAACGAACGCATGCCACCGCCAACTGGCGTTGTTAATGGTCCTTTTATCGAGACAACATAATCTTTTACCGCCGCAAATGTTTCATCAGGTAACCAAACATCATCACCGTACACTTTTGTTGATTTTTCACCCGCAAAAATTTCCATCCATTCAATTTTTCGATCACCGCCATAGGCTTTTGATACTGCAGCATCAACCACTACTTTCATCACCGGTGTCACATCAACACCAATACCATCGCCTTCGATGAATGGAATTATGGGATTATTTGGTACAGTTAATGAACTATCGGAATTTACCGTAACTTTGGCACCGTTTGCTGGAACTTGAATTTTATCGTATGGCATGGTTTCTCTCTTGTTTTTATCTCGTTTTTATTTTGGCGTAAGGCAATAAGCGGCGTATTTTATCAAACTTAACAGGGCCATAGGAAGTAATATATCGTGTGTATAAGTATAATATTTTCAAAGCGTTATCGAATTGTTAATTTATTGAATCCCCTAATTTAGACAAAACACGTAATCCGAATTAGATGAATTAACTGGTTTGAATATGAGAAAATTTGTTTCTGAAAATGAATAAATGCAATTTGTTATTTTTTTGTGATATATCTATAAAAAATTTGACTATACTGGTTGAATCATCGGTGACTATTCTTTCGGTGGTAACAATATTATAACTTAAAATTTAGATCTTACTAATAAATCAAATGCGAGGAATGTATGAATTCAAAAAGAAAATTTACCACAGTTGCATTAGCAACAGCCGCAGCAGCACTGTTTAGTGTAGCACCAATTACTACCGTATCAGCTGCTGGTAGTAGTGATGCCGATGTGCATTGTTTTGGGGTTAACAAATGTAAAGGCCATAATGATTGTAAAACAGCCTCTAATGCATGTAAGGGTCATGCTTCATGTAAAGGTAAAGCTTTTGTAGCAATGTCTAAACATGCTTGTGAAGAAATTGGTGGTTCAGCTGGAAAACCTAAAAAGTAACTAGTTCACCAAGATGATTGGCTGATGTCATAAGGTCTCCATAATGACATCAGCCCGTTTTAAATTTAATTATTTAACCGAGTAATTCTAATGTCGTCTCAAACTAATCAGACTAATAACCGCCCTTATCTCGGTTTCGGGCTAGGTTTACGGAAAGATCACTACGAAACTGTGCTGAAAGAACGCCCTGATGTTGACTGGTTCGAAATAACTTCCGAGAATTACATGGTCGATGGTGGTAAACCTCTGGACTATTTAACGCGCATCCGTGAGCACTACCCAATGGTAATGCACGGTGTGTCAATGTCGATAGGCAGTACCGAGCCACTTAATTTTGACTACCTAAAAAAATTAAAAGAACTGATTAAACGAGTTGAACCAGCCTGGTTTTCCGACCATCTGTGTTGGACCGGAGTAGATGGTGTAAATCTACACGATTTAATGCCAATGCCCTACACCGAAGAAGCAATTCAACATGTGGCAGACCGAGTAAGCCAGGTACAAGAGTATCTAGGTCGTCAAATACTATTGGAAAATGTTTCAAGTTATGTCAGTTATTGCGATTCTCAAATGACAGAATGGGAATTCTTAAGTGAAGTAGCAGAACGTGCTGATTGCTTAATATTGCTTGATATTAATAACATCTATGTAAGCGCCTATAATCATAATTTTGATCCTTATACTTATCTAACAGCAATTCCCGGTGAACGTGTGTATCAGTTTCATTTGGCAGGTCATACTCACGAGAATAATTTAATCATCGATACGCATGATCACCCGATTACTGATCCTGTGTTCGAGTTATATGCCGCTGCAGTTGCACACTTTGGCAAGGTATCCACCATGATAGAACGTGATGACAATATCCCACCTCTAGCCGAGTTACTTAAAGAGTTAGATCAGGTACGTCATATAGCAGAAAACTATTTTAACAAAAAAACTAACCAAAATAATCATAAACAGGAACAAGCTCAGTTAGCGTAAAAATAAATACTCTATGAATCAACTCTCAAAACTACAACATATTTTTCAAGATAGTGTTTTGCATGTTAATGATCCATTGTCTACCGCCTGGATTAGTGCAAGTGGGCGAGCCGATCCAGTAACACAGTTATCTATTTATTCTTATGCTTACCAATCACGATTAAAAGAAGTGCTAGCAAATGACTTCCCTGCCATGCTGATGGCAATAGGTTATGACGATTTTTATCAACTGGCAGATGACTATATCGAAGCACATCCATCACATTATTTTAGTTTGAGAGACTTTGGTAAACAGATGCCCGGTTTTATCCTAAACTTTATTCAGAATAATGAATCTTACAAAAATAATCATTGGCTTTATGAACTTAGTTTATTCGAATGGACACTAGGACAAACCTTCGATGCATCCGATACACCACTTTGTAGTGAGCACGACATGGCAACCGTGCCACCGGAAGCATGGCCTGATCTTAAATTTGATGTTCATCCATCAGTGCAACGTTTAAATTTAGTTTGGAATACACCCGAGATGTGGCAGGCATTAACAAGTGACAATCCATCTCAAGTGTCCGCCCAAAGTGAAACTATGACCCCCTGGTTATTTTGGCGCGAAAATTTAGTGACACGATATCGATCAATGCAATCTGATGAACAACTAGCTCTCGACAAATTAATTGATGGTAATAACTTTAATACTATCTGTGAAGCACTAGCAGATATTATGGATGAAAGTGAAGTTCCTTTGTGTGCTGCCGGTTTTCTAAAAGGCTGGATAAATCAAGGCTTAATTAGCGGTCTTATGTATAATTAACCTTAGATGAAATGGATGGATCAGATTGATAGTAAAACTAAATTTGAATTAAATGTTCTTAAGTAAAATTATTATAAACTCCTGAATATTTAAAAAATAAATTAATCTTCATATTCAGGAGCTACTTAAAGTAGAGTTATTTTAAAGCAAGTTTCTACTATCTTGGATTATTGTAAAAGAGGCACAACTACCAGCTCTATAGCCAGATAGATTTTTACGAATATTGTACTTTCCACCCTTCCATACAACGTGTGGTTTTGCTGCAAGAACAAAGTCATCCATATTGCTTCCAACAGGAATAGAACAAGAAAAAACTTCACCAGTCTTGTACGTTAGCGTTAGTATACGAGTTAAGCCATTTGCAGATAATTTTAAAGAACCCTTACTGGTTCCTGGTTCACTATTGAAATGTGCTTCATGTGTATAACTGGCAATACTTTGTTGTGGATAAGGAACTGGAGGTGTCATCGTCGTTACCCCTGTAAACACACTGCCATTCACCGAAGGTGAAGCACCTTCGTCTCCATTCTCAACTTCTATGCATTTTGAATTATTACTAATAATTTTTATTTTATCTGAAAATTTCGAATTTCCTTTGGTTCTGGTAATTAATGCAGCTGAAGCACTATAATTTATTCCCAAATTAAAATTTCTTCTCGAAACAAATTCATAATTATAACACCGAATACTTGTTCTCGATTTATAATCAAATACTTGAATGATGGCATTATGAATAAAGGTAGTAGAATCAAACGTTGGTAAAAAATTGACTTCAATTTTGACATGATCATAAAGATCATTATCGGTAAAATCCACCGTCCAAAATACATTACTATCCCCGTCGATTGGTGTTCTCGATACTGCAACACCAGCAAAAGTCTGACTCGCAAAAGAACAAGCTATCACTAATAATATAAATTTAATTTTTTTCATGCTAATCTCCAATTTTTTAAATAAACATTAACTAAAATATGTAATTTATTAAGTTATAAGCATGCACAATTTTTTTACAGTAATATGTTTAAATAAAATTACTACAGAAAATTAGGATGTTTATAATTCAGAACAAAATTATAGTCAGTGAAAAAAATTTTGAATTTAAAATTAAGGATAACATTGATGCAATACCAAAAGGAATTACTACTCTGTCACAAGTTACAGAAAAATAGTCTTACTTGACATTTAAATCTATCATTACAGCATATATCTCTTATTTAAAATTAATAAGATAGATGTTTACTTAATAAATTAATGGCTTTATAAAATAGGAAAATATGATTAGCAATAATAAATACTGGAGTTTATCGTGCAATATTGAACTACGTCGAATCAATAATTCATATTGAATTAACACATTAAGATCTATCAGCTAACCCACAATTTTATTTATAACATCAATAATTATAGTAACTCTTGCCTGGCTAGTTATATCGGTAGGCATATGCCCTAAAACAAAATCAATAAACCGATTATCCTTTAGTGGTTTACTAAACCGATCTGACAATTCATCTCTAAGATTTAAATCTACATTATTTACTTCATTAACAATTTCAGCTCGACCATCTAATACCACAATAATATCTTCCATAACTGCTGCTGGTGTATACCAAGCTGCCAACAATGATTAACTTGAGTAATACCAGAATGTCTTGAGGTTTAAGCATAATATATTATTC
>CAYOHQ010000160.1:0-7676 GCA_964403805.1 uncultured Thioalkalispiraceae bacterium
TGATGGGAATCAAATTTACCGGTAAAATTCCATTTAAAGAAATTTACATACATGGCTTAGTACGCGATTCTCATGGTCAAAAAATGTCAAAATCGAAAGGCAATGTATTAGACCCTATCGATCTAATTGATGGTATTTCACTTGAAGATTTAGTTGCTAAACGCACTTCTGGTTTAATGCAACCACAGATGGCCACCAAAATTGAAAAGCAAACACGCAAAGACTATCCCGATGGTATTCCATCATTAGGCACCGATGCATTGCGTTTTACCTTTGCTTCGCTGGCATCAACAGGTCGCGATATTAATTTTGATTTACAGCGAATTGAAGGTTATCGAAATTTTTGTAATAAATTATGGAATGCTGCCCGATATGTATTAATGAACACTGAAGGCGAAGACTGTGGCCAAAAAAACGAAAGTGTCGAATTAAATTCTGCCGATAAATGGATTATTTCATTGTTACAATCCAAAGAACAGGAAATTGAAAAATCCTTTAAAACGTACCGCTTGGATTTTATTGCTCAATCCATTTATGAATTCACCTGGAATGAGTATTGTGACTGGTATCTGGAATTATCTAAATCTGTTCTGTCTAATGAAAACTCAAGCAAGGAACAGCTTAGAGGAACAAGACAAACCTTAGTTCGAGTTCTTGAAACGTTATTACGCTTAGCCCATCCGGTTATCCCTTATATAACAGAAGAAATCTGGCAACGAGTAGCACCACTGGCAGCAAAAAATGGGGAAACTATTATGCTACAAGCTTATCCTGTTTTTAATGCCGATTTAGTTGACCAGGCTGCAGAACAAGATATCGATTGGGTAAAATCATTTGTGATCGGCGTTCGTCAAATACGCAGTGGCATGAACATTGCGCCACGTAAAAAACTCCCTATTATTCTACAAAACGGATCAGCTCAGGATAAACTACGATTAGAAAAATATAATAACTACGTAATCGATATTGCTGTAACTGAAAGTATTCAATGGCTGGATGATTCCCAACAGGCACCAGATTCCGCAACTGCCATGTTAGGCCATATGAAAATTTTAATCCCAATGGCAGGATTAATCGATAAACAAGCTGAACTTACCAGGCTCAATAAAGAACTGGAAAAAATTGATAAAGAATCAAATCAGGTTAATGGAAAATTAAATAATACCAAATTTACCGATAAAGCGCCTGAAGAAGTTGTTAACAAAGTAAGAATTAGAGCGGAAGAGTTAAAGCAACTAAACGAAGATATTCAACTCCAAATTGATCGTGTTAATAAAATGCCCGACTAATTATCGAATTATACACCGGCAAAATACATAACAGTTTTAACAACGGCTACAATAGTCAGAATAAATACTGTTACTACAATAAAAGCAACAAATACATAAGCTGAAAATTTTCCATGCTGAAAATCACGTTCTCGATTTTCGGCGCTCTGCACTCCCAGCATACCAGCTAAAACACTTTTAACAACTTGCCAGAATGAAGGTGTATTATTTTTTTCGTTCATACAAAACCTATATTTTATTTTTTAATGACTTTTAATCGCTTTTTGTTCATCTACAAAATACAAAATCACACCACCAAGAACAAATAGCGTAATCAATGATAACATTGCATAACGAGAATTTGAAGTTATAACCGCCACCCCTCCTACCAGAATAGGTCCAAGAACTGCAGCAAATTTACCCATCATATTATAAAAGCCAAAAAATTCAGCCGACTTATCGGCTGGAATGATTCGGGCAAATAAAGATCGGCTTAGAGATTGTATACCACCTTGTACTAAGCCTATAGTAATAGCCATGATGTAAAATTCCTGGCTAGTTGTCATAGAGACTGAATAAATTGTAACAACAATATAAACACTTATTGCAATAAGGATACCGGTTTTAGGACCCAGCTTATTTCCGATAAAACCAAAAGCTATTGCAGCGGGAAAACCAACAAATTGAGTAATCATAATTGCCATAATTAAATTATCGGTTTCAAGCCCAATAGACATTCCATAGTCTACGGACATTCGAACAATAGTATCGACACCATCAATATATAACCAATAAGCTAGTAAAAAAACAATAATCACTTTATATTTTTTAATTTCATAAAAGGTATTTTTTAATTGCGATATACCAGATTTAATAATGTTAAAAACTGAACCCGGCTTGGTGATTTTTGGTTCTGGTACATACAACATCAATGGTATCGAAAATAAAAACCACCATACAGCAACAGTGACAAAGGAAACACGAACAGCAAGCGTTTTATCCAACAAACCAAACCATTCAGGATAAGTTACTAGTAATATATTAATTACAAATAATAATCCCCCACCAATATATCCAAAGGCATACCCCAGACCAGAAATTATATCTAATTCATTATTATCTGCAACAACGAGCAATAATGAATCATAAAAAATATTCGCTCCCATAAAGCCGACACTTGCGATAACATAAAAAACTGAAGCTAATAGCCATTCACCCTGATGAACAAAATACAACCCAGCTGTTAGCAGCATCCCCATTAAAGCGAAAAAAAGTAAAAAATATTTTTTTGAATTACTGTTATCTGCAATAGAACCAATCAAAGGTGCAATAAAGACTATGATAATACTGGCAAGCGAATTAGATAATCCGAGGTGAAATGTACTCGTTGTTGCATCCACACCCGGATGCCAGTAGCTTTTAAAAAATAATGGGTAAAAAACAGTGAATATACAAACCGCAAACGCCGAATTAGCCCAATCATACAATACCCATGAATAAACGACTTTATTTTTAGATACACCATTGTTAGACGTAAAATTAAGAAATTTCATTAATTATCCAGTTGAATATTAAAACCGGATCATATCGTAAATTAGCACTATTTTAAATGTTGAAGTGACCAATTGTGGATTAACCTGCGTCGTTGCTCTGGATTCATTCTTCGTATCCGCTGACGTTGTTCTGGAGTTAAACTTCGCATTTTATGTCTTACCTTGGAACGAAGATGTTTTCGCTCGGCCGGTGACATATTTTTCCAACGCTGCTTGAGTTTTGCACGTTTTTCTTTTGGTAATTCACGAAACCAGCGTCGTGCCGTTCGAATTTCAGCTTGCTCACTCGGACTTAATTTTTTGAATTTTCGATACCGCTTCTTAAGAACTTCTCTCTCGCTATCAGACAATGAAAACCATTTTTCCATTCTTTGAATTGCATATTTCCGTTTTTCGGAATCCATAGTTTCCCAACGAGCGACACCTTTTTTAAGACGAATTCTTTTATTTATATCAAGCGAATCCCAATTAGATGAATAACTGTTTAATATTTTTTTCTGGGTTTCAGATAAAGATGCCCAATCATGTTCAGCTGAATATGCTAAATTTACATTCGAGGCAGCCAGTACACAAATAAATACTATCTTAAACAGTAAACCATATTGAAATTTAATCATCTTCATTTTTTTGACCTTTTTCAAAACTTTCATCAAAATTCTCTACATCAATTAATAATGTTGGATCAAACCATTGCTCATCTTCAGTTTCAAAACTGCCTAAAAACTCCAGTAACGCCATATCCGGAACGGCCTCTTCAGCAGAAACAGTTTGAGTTATCGTACAGCTTAAAGAAGCCACGAACCAAATTAAACTAACTTTCATTTTCAACTGAATCAATAATCCATAAATAGAAATCAAGATCTTCCAATAACTCTATATCATCACTAATTGCAACCAGCTCGACATCGCTATCATCTTTTTGCCCGGTTAACTGTGGCAAAATAATGCTTACTGTTAATGCAATAGCAATCGCACTGGGTAACACATATCGTATAACCGGTAGTTGCCACCATCGATAAGTAGCCTTATTTAATGACTCAATCGCAGTCAGACGTGCAGCTCGCAATTGGCCTAATGTTCTGGCGTCAAGGTTTGTTCGCGACTCTGTTACTTTTCGTTGTAAATTCTGAATTAATTTATCTTCTTCATTCATTTTCAAAATCCCTAAGATTTATTTTTAACGCTTTAAGAGCACGAGATAGATGTGTTTTAATACTGCCACCGGATATTTTCATCACTTGTGCCGATTCATTTATACTCATACCATCAATAATTCGTAACATAAAGACCTGTTGTTGTCTTAATGGTAATTCTCGAACGCTTTGTTCCATATTTTCCAGCATTTGGCCATTACTCACCTGCTGATGAGGCGTAAATGATTCATTTGAAGGTGCTGATTCAAGCAAATCAACATCTTGCTCATCCTTACTAAACCAAACCCGCCATCGAGAACGAATTTTTTCCCGTCGATAAAAGTCGCGTATTGTATTCTGCAAAATTCGAAAAAATAAAGGCGTCCATTCAGATGAATCCTTTTTTGAATATTTCTGAGCTAAAGTGATCATAGTATCCTGAACAATGTCCAATGCATCTTCATGGTTACGAGTTGCAACCATAGCAAGACGATATGCTCGTTGCTCCACTCCGGCAAGAAAGTCATTTAGTAACACCTGACTATCCAGAATTGTTCTCCCAACATACTCAACCGAGTTATGCCTTTTAAAAAATTGCTCTGATTTAAGTGTCATTGTAGTTTACTGTAACAGTGCACAATATTCAGATGACATATCAAATATATTATTTAGTGTAACTAATGCGGTGACGTCTATGTTGCCGCTTGTGAGAATCCAGCCTAGAATGCAATTGCCGCCTCTTGGCATCCAATTTATGTTCAATTCTATTATCGTGTGAAGCAATGTGATGATTAATCTTCACAGTCCGTATACTAGGTGAACCATAAAGCGTAGTACTAAATAATGTGCTAATTATGATCAGCGTAATTGTGTTAGTTTTCATTGATTCTCCTGAAGTTATTGACTCATACAATAAATAACGTCTGATAATACTTTTCGTTGACACAGGATTAAAATTTTTAATCACCCTAACCTACTGAATTTAATGATATTTATAAAACCTCACTTAAATGAAGCAATTATGCATATCAGTTTAGCTAGAGATATATTGACTCATTTCTCCCGAATAGATTGTCGTTTAACTCAATTTTCTTTATAATTACCTGTTTAGAAAGTTGACTTTAATTTTTAAGCTCACACCCTATAATATTGAAAACATCATTAATGACCAATCCGGTAATACTACCCTCAAAATAGTTTATCTTTAATAAACATTTTATTTTAACCTAAAAGAGAATAAAGAATGGCTGAACAAAGTGATAAAGAAGCAAGTACACCACCACCATCAATTTCATCTAAATACGTTCTTATCAGTATTGATAAAACTGAAGCTCCAGAGGGGTTACCTGGTACAAATTGGCATGAATATATAATTGAGAGAGGCAACTCCCAAATCGTAGGTAAAAAACCAGGCTCGTTAAAACAAGTAACTGAGCATGCAAAAGCGATGATTACTGATTTAAATGAACGCTCAGGAATACCATCTAGTTCTACTTATGCTTCTCGGCAGATTTCCAAGCCTAAAGCAGCTACAACACCGGCAACAGTTACAACACCAGTAACAACTACGACTACGGCAACAACTGAAACAAAAGAGACGGATACAAAAAAATCGTAAATATTTTTATCGTTAATGAACGATATTAATGTTCACGTGTGGCTCGAAAATCAACATTTGGATAACGCTCAATTGCTAACTCCAGATTCACTCTTGTTGGCGCTATATAAGTTAAACTTCCGGCATGATCATAAGCCAGATTATCCGATGCCTTTCTCTTTAATTCATCAATGAATTTTTCATCTTCTGATTCTACCCATCGAGCAGTTGTGGTATTTGAATTTTCAAAAATGCAATCAACACTGTATTCATCTTTTAAACGATAAGCGACGACATCAAATTGTAATACACCAACCGCACCAACAATTAATTCATTATTATTAAGCGGTTTAAAAACTTGAGAAGCACCTTCTTCACTTAATTGTTCGAGTCCTTTTTGCAATGCTTTCATTCGTAGAGGATCTTTTAACACAACACGGCGGAATAATTCTGGTGCAAAATTAGGAATACCGGTAAATTTCAGATCTTCACCCTGAGTAAAAGTATCACCAATTTGAATTGTACCGTGGTTATGTAAACCGATGATATCTCCCGGATAGGCTTGCTCAACATGTTCACGTTCACTTGCCATAAATGTGATTGCATTTTGTATTTTAATGTCTTTTCCGATTCTAACGTGCCGCAGCTTCATTCCTTTATTATAAGTACCTGAACACACACGCAGAAATGCAATTCTATCCCGATGAGCAGGATCCATATTTGCCTGAATTTTAAAAACAAATCCTGAAAATTTTTCTTCTGTTGCTGCTACTTCTCGTGTCGTTGTTGCTCTATTTTGTGGGGTTGGTGCAGTTTTTACAAAAAAATCGAGAAATTCATCAACACCAAAATTATTAATAGCTGATCCAAATAATACCGGACTTAATGTACCATTTAAAAATGCCTGTTGATCGAATTCATGACTTGCACCTTGAACTAATTCAATTTCTTCTCGAAATTCAGCCGCAACGGATCCCAGTAAATCGTCCAGACGTGGATTATCCAAACCTTCAATCACTTCTCCCTGTTGAATTTTTCCACCATGGGTCGCACTAAAAAGATGAATGGTATTATTGTATAGATGATATACCCCTTTAAATTGTTTACCCATGCCAATAGGCCAGGTAATTGGTGCGCACTTGATTTTAAGAATATCTTCAACTTCATCCAATAATTCAATCGGATCCCGGCCTTCACGATCCAGTTTGTTTATAAAAGTTAGAATAGGAGTTGATCGTAAGCGGCACACTTCCATCAATTTAATGGTGCGGCCTTCGACACCCTTTGCACTATCGATGACCATTAGTGCTGAATCTACAGCAGTTAGGGTTCGATAAGTGTCTTCAGAAAAATCTTCATGCCCTGGAGTATCCAGTAGATTGACCATGTAGTCTTTATATGGGAATTGCATAACTGAAGAGGTAATCGAGATACCCCTTTGTTTTTCAAGTTCCATCCAGTCTGAAGTAGCATGACGTGCAGCCTTGCGCCCCTTAACAGTGCCGGCTAATTGAATAGCACCACCAAACAATAACAGCTTTTCTGTTAATGTCGTTTTTCCGGCATCAGGATGCGAAATAATAGCAAATGTTCTGCGACGTGAATATTCTGTTGTTAAATTAGACATAGATATATTTTGACTACTTTACTTTCGGTAAAAAACACGAATTTTATCACATTTAAACCAAACAGGTTCACTCGCTAAAGTAAATTTACCGGCTAAAATGCAATAAATTACTATTTCAGTTCTGTGAATGAATGTAAAAAATGATTATATTTATCCCAGGGAATATTAGCTTGAACAGTTGCACCATGAAGGCCAGACTTATTTACATTTTCGGAATAAATAACAATGGATATTAGCGCAATATGACTATCAAATTTAATCGAGGTGCCAACCCAAACGGCATCAACTTCATCCAACCTGCCATCTGCCACAAATTGATAAGCAACACGATCATTTACTTTTAATTTTCGTGTGTCGATGACTTCAAAGCTACCACGGCCACCAAAATTATTTTTAACAAATGATGGCGTTGTATTTTTAGTTAAGTTGTAAAAAACTTTATCAGTAATATTTTTTTTCTCAACTTGATACCATTCAACACTATATAAACCGTATTTT
>CAYOHQ010000161.1:0-7667 GCA_964403805.1 uncultured Thioalkalispiraceae bacterium
TTACTTTTTAAACTGTCGTTATTATTTCCAAATACCGTCCGTGGGTCAATTGATGGCACTGTGATTTGATAGTTAAATAATTTTCGTGTGATAGTTTAAGCGTATTTTGAATATCGTGTTCGCTATTATTATTTTCAATAGCATCAATAACTCTAAGACACGTTATCCAATGCTGTTTGATTGAGCTGTTTTTAATAGTATTTTTTTGAGCAATAATAAGTTGCTGTTTTGCACTTTGAATTTGTTCTTTTAAATTTTGTTGTAAATTAAATATTATTGCGGCTTTACTGTCTAAATTGCTTACTGTTATTTCAGATATTATATTATCAGTTATAAGCTCAATTTTTATTGGGTTTGTTCGCCAGGTTAAATCTTTACCAAATATCGGATTTTTATTATCCGGATCAACTGGAAATTTATAAAAACCCCATTTTGTTCCCATCCAGCATTCAATTAATAAATTATCATCGGCTGTTATTTTTTTAGTTAAATTATAAATTTCACTTTCAGAACGACTGGCTCGAGGATCGTTTTTCCATGATTCAAAATCCCGATTTGGTGGGGCGCCGTGTTTAGTTTCGAGCTCATTCCACACCGAAATGAACCATTGGTAATCTTTTTGATATTCTGGATTACGACGTAAAAATTGCCAGGCTATTAATTCAGGACGAATTGAATTAATAAAGTCATAGTCACTGGATAATTTCCAGTCAGGCATATTTAAGATGCACTTATATTAATAAGTAAGCGTTCACCATCTTGAGTAACTGGATAGGTTATTAATGGTTCTGTTGCTGGTTCATTCTCAGGTTTGCCCGTAATTAAATTAAAGCGACTACTGTGTAATGTGCATTCAATACATTTACCGTGCAGTGCACCTAAATACAATGATGAATCTTCATGAGTACATAAATCATCAGTGCAGTAATATTGGCCATCAATCCGAGCGACTAAATAAGCATGTCCATTGATAATTGCCCGAAATAAACCACTCGGTTCAATGTCGGTAGTGTTGGCAATGTGTGCTAATGTTGAATTCATTTTAGATTATCCTGATCTAATTCTGAGAGGACAGTAATTAAGTGAATTTTATCATGAATTTTGATTAAGAGTGATTTAAACTCATTCTGTAATAACGCTAGAACAGGATAATACAATGTCGCAAGAATTAATTGATCTTCAAATGAAACTAATGCATCAACAGGAAGAGCTGGAAAGCATGAGTGATACGGTTATCCAGCAAGGCAAGGAAATCGACAAATTGAAGATTCAATTAGACGAGTTTAAAGCTAGGTTAGATGATATTGCTACTGATGGCTCGAATATTCCGGTAGATGAAAAACCACCGCATTATTAAATATTCACTTTTACGAACAATACTAATTTTCTATTTCTGTTGATTTTTCAAGCAGATATCCGCTTTTTATTCAGCTATTTACTACCATTGTCCTAAACTTTAGGTAACAGTAATCCGATATAGATAGTATGGTTAAAAAGAAGAATAATGGTATAAAAAGAAAAATTGGCGTCGTCATGATGGGCGGCGGTGCACGTGCAGCGTATCAGGTAGGCGTTTTGCGGGCTATTGTGGATATGCGGGCTAAAAACAGTCCATCACCATTTGATATCATTTCAGGAACATCAGCCGGAGCAATTAATGCGGTGTCACTAGCGTGTGTTGCAGGAAATTTTCAGCTTGCAGTGTTACGAATCAATCACGTCTGGCGTAATTTTGAGATTAATCAGGTGTTTCGTGGTGATATGCGCGGCATTTTTTCAACCTTGTTTAAGTGGCTCAAGGTACGATTATTTGGTGGAGCTGATAACGTTAACCCCTTGTATTTACTGGATCGGTCGCCGTTGCGCAAGTTGTTGAACAAATACCTCGATTTTAGTGACATTCAAAAATGCATTGATAATCAGCATATACATGCACTGAGTATTACTGCATCGGGTTATAGTTCAGGACAGTCTGTGACATTTTATCAAGCAGATCATAAAATCGAAGGTTGGGTACGATCTCGTCGGGTTGGTTGCCGTGAAGATATCACGCTCGAACATTTAATGGCATCATCAGCGATACCATTAATGTTTGCACCGGTTCGGATTAATCGCGAGTATTTCGGCGATGGTTCAATGCGCCAAATGGCACCATTGAGTGCCACTCTGCATTTGGGTGCAGATCGGATTTTGATAATTGGAAATCGAGATGAGCAGATCGAACCGGCAGAACGAGATGAAAATATAGAGAAACCCAGTTTATCGCAAATTGCCGGCCACGTAATGAACAGCATTTTTCTTGATTCCCTCGAAGCTGATATAGAACGCCTGGAGCGAATTAATAAAACAGTCAGTTTAATTCCTGATAATATTTTAAAACAAAAAGAAATTGGCTTACGCAAAGTAGAGTCACTACTAATATCACCGAGTGAAGATCTGGGTGATATGGCGCAACCCTATATTAAAAAATTACCATTCACCTTACGATTACTTTTAGGTAATGTCGGTTCTAAAAAAGATCAAGGTTCCAGTCTAGTGAGCTATTTAATGTTTCAAAAAAAGTATTGTCGCTCATTGATCCGTTTGGGTTATAAAGATGCGATGGCGAAACGGGTTCAAATCGAGCATTTGTTGCGGGAAGACGATTAATAAACTAGTCATATCCATTTCAATTTTAGCCTTCGCAAAATTCGATTAAAGCTACTATATTCCGCTTTTTCAGTGTGAAATTAAGCATTTAAGCGCAATTTTGTGTAAAAATAACACGAATTTGTCTTATATTAGCTAAACTAAATATTATAGATAAGGTATAATTCCGCTTCTATTTTAATCCCATTTCCTGGTAGTCCTATTATGATTCAGAAATTACGAAATATTGCAATTATCGCTCACGTTGATCACGGTAAAACAACATTGGTTGATGAGCTGCTTAAACAATCCGGCACACTCGGTGATCGCGTTGAGCTTGAAACACGCGCAATGGATTCCAATGATTTGGAAAAAGAACGTGGCATCACGATTCTTTCAAAAAATACTGCAGTCAAATGGCAAGACTACCGAATTAATATTGTAGATACCCCCGGACATGCTGATTTCGGTGGTGAAGTAGAACGTGTTCTATCAATGGTAGACTCTGTTTTGCTATTAGTAGATGCAGTAGACGGCCCAATGCCACAAACGCGTTTTGTAACGCAAAAAGCCTTCGCAATGGGATTACGTCCAATCGTTGTTATTAACAAAGTTGATCGTCCAAGTGCACGACCTGATTGGGTGTTGGATCAAACATTTGAATTGTTTGATAACCTCGGTGCTACTGATGAACAACTCGATTTCCCGGTAATTTATGCTTCTGGTTTAGGTGGTTATGCTGGTCTTGCTAATGATGTACGTGAAGGTGACATGACACCTTTATATGAAACCATCATCAAAGAAGTACCCGCACCCGATGTTGATGTTGACGGCCCATTTCAAATGCAAGTGAGCTCATTGGATTACAATAGCTACGTTGGCGTTATTGGAGTTGGTCGAATCAAACGCGGTACGATTAAAAAGAATTCTCAAGTAACTATTATGGATACTGATGGTAATACTCGTAATGGTAAAATGGTACAAATCATGGGCTTCATGGGCTTGGAACGTATTGAAGTAGATGAAGCCTCAGCAGGTGACATTATTGCATTCTCCGGTATCGAGAAACTAAATATTTCAGACACCGTGTGCGATCCAAACACGGTAGAAATGATGCCGCCATTAACGGTAGATGAACCCACTGTGAGCATGACCTTTCAGGTAAACAACTCACCGTTTGCCGGACAAGATGGAAAGTTTGTCACCACACGACAAATTCAGGATCGTTTAGAAAAAGAATTAATTCATAACGTTGCATTACGCGTTGAACCAACAGAAGATCCTGATAAATTTCGAGTATCTGGCCGAGGTGAATTACACCTTTCAGTGCTAATCGAAACCATGCGTCGCGAAGGTTTTGAAATGGGCGTGTCACGACCCGAAGTTATTATTAGAGAAATTGATGGCGTTCGACAAGAACCATTTGAACAACTAACAGTAGATGTCGAAGATGAGCATCAAGGTACTGTTATGGAAAAACTGGGTGAACGTGGTGCCGATCTTAAAGACATGGTGCCCGATGGTAAAGGCCGAGTACGATTAGATTTTATTATTCCAGCTCGTGGCTTAATTGGTTTCCGCACCGAATTCTTAACTGCAACCAAAGGTACAGGTCTGTTATATAATGTGTTCGATCATTACGGACCAATTAAACCAGGTGACTATGGAACACGACCAAAGGGCGTATTAATCTCAAATGGAAAAGGTAGTGCAGTTGCATTCTCAATTTTCAACTTACAAGAACGTGGTGAAATGTTCGTCGTGCATAACGATGAAGTCTACGAAGGCATGATTATCGGAATTCATTCACGTCAAAATGATTTAGTGGTTAATCCATTAAAAGGTAAGCAACTTACCAACGTTCGTGCATCCGGTACTGACGAAGCAATCAAACTGGTTCCACCAATTATTCATTCATTAGAACAAGCTTTAGAGTTTATCGATGAAGATGAATTAGTAGAAGTAACACCAAATTTCATCCGTAAACGTAAAAAGATTTTGCTTGAAAGCGATAGAAAAACAGCAAGTCGAAAAGCGGGTTAACCTACAATCTATTATTCTACTACCATCAATACTGATGGTAGTTATTTTTTTTAAGGGGTCAAAGCCCTTTAAAAGAAAACAGAACTATGTTATTTTGGTTTTCATCACAAAGGAGGTGTTGAATGCCACGAAAACCCCGATTCATAATCCCCGGAATTCCCGTCCACATTGTTCAACGTGGACATAGCAAAGATCCAGTGTTTTTTGAAGAAAATGATTATTGTGCTTATTTGGAATGGTTAAAAGAAGCCGCAGAACGTTATGCTTGTGAGATGCATGCTTATGTTTTGATGACTAATCATATTCACCTTCTTGTAACACCTTCAGACAAAGAAGGTATTACAAGAATGATGCAATACATAGGACGTTATTATGTCCCTTATATTAACCAGACCTATGGCACTAGCGGTTCCATCTGGGAAGGGCGCTACAAATCAAACTTGATCCAAAGTGAACAGTACTTATTAACCTGCATGCGATATATCGAAATGAACCCAGTTCGAGCCAATATGGTACGGTCACCATCTCAATATCGTTGGTCGAGTTATCGTTGTAACGGGCAAGGAAAAATCGACAGTTTAATAACACCACATGATGTGTATCAATCATTAGGCAAAGGAAAAATTGCTCGTACAACTGCATACAAGGCATTATTTAAATCACATCTCGAAAAAGAGACATTGTCTGATATACGCGCAGCATGGCAAACAGGAACACCATTAGGAAATGATTACTTCAAAGAAAAAATTGAAAAGAAACTCAAATGTAAGGTGGGACAGGCTAGGCGGGGGCGACCAAGTAAAATAATTTACTAAAGTTTCTTTATATTTCAGATTTTAGCCCTTTAAATACAGATTAAATCGATTAAGAAAATTTTTATATGATCTTAGTCATTACTATTATTGTAAAATAAAGATTTGTGTGTATAATTTCGTGATTAGGCTTAGATTTGATTTTATCACTGAACTACAGTAAATATCGATGTTTAGGATAAATCTTTCTACTTCCTAGTATAAAAAATTAAAATTATAAAAGTATTTATCCCCCCTATATACTAATTTTTCTTAACTAACAGTTGTTTGCATCATGCCATAAAGTGGAAATTTGAGGTGCAATAATAACTAATCCGGTATCTACTCAAGTAAATAAATTTTATCAAGATTAAATTATATAAATAAGGGGTTAAATGTAAAAACAATAAAAACAATAATTGTATTATTGGGCGTCATGAATTTAGTTGGTTGCGCATCTGTAATACCAAATTTTGACGCAAAACAAAATTTTTGGAAAGATAAAAGTAGTAGTGTTGGTGTTGCTGTCGTAAAAATACCAGTAGCAAAAACTCATAAGAGTGGTACGCAAGGTTTATTAGATCTTGCTATTAATAATAGTATGTCAACTGATTTAGACAAGCATTTAGCGACATTTGATGTTACACCTATCAAAAAAGTTACAACCAAAATTGTGGCATACTTAACGAGCCGTGGAATCAATGCAAAAGAAATTAAGAAAACTATTGATGTTGAAAAATTAAAAGAATTTGAAGGTGAATCAAGCAGCTCAACAAAATACCTCGCAGTTAAAAACTTTACTTCACTAAAAAGTGAGTTGGGAGTTGATAAATTATTGCTTCTTTCAGTAGACCTTATTGGTACAATTCGTAATTATTATGGTTTTATCCCAACAAATTCACCAACTGGTTATAGCCTTCTACGAGGCCGAGTCATTAACTTAAAAACTAACGAGTTGGAATGGAATCAAGTTGTATCTAAGAGCGTTCACTATGAAGGTGAAGATTGGGATACACCACCAAACTTTCCTGAATTAACAAATGCATTAACAAAGGCTTATGAACAAAGTCGAAATTCATTATTTACTTCATTATCTAATTAAAGAAAAATTAGAGTAGGGTTCGATTCTGAATCCTATTCTTTTTAATGTCACAATAAAACAATGGCTTATTGTTTTAATAGTTATATAGAATTATTAATACTTGAATTTTATTTAAGAGACGAGTGAAAGCGTAATTTTTAAGGGCTTTGAGGTTCCCCTAATAAAACGGACGAATTAATTATAAGCATATTTTCTTTTAAATTCTACAGGTGTCATGTAGTTTAAAAAAGCATGCCGACGTTTTCGATTATAAAACACTTCGATATATTCAAAAATACTTTGCCGTGCTTGTTCTCTTGTTTTGTAATTTTCAAAATAAACATGTTCGTTTTTAAGTGTACCGAAAAAACTTTCAGCAACTGCATTATCTAAACATTCACCTTTACGACTCATACTACTTCGAAGCTTATTATCTATTAGCATTTCTTGGTAAGCTCTGGATGCATATGTGCTACCTTGATCAGAGTGAACAATAACATCCGATACTTTTCCTCGCCGCCAGAGAGCCATTATTAATGCATCTTGTACGAGTTCTGTATTATTACGTTTACCCATTGACCATCCAATAATTTCTCTAGAGAATAAATCTAAAATAATGGCGAGGTATAACCAACCTTCGTGTGTTGCTATGAAGGTTGTATCCGTTACCCATGCACTATTAATTGTATCAACTTTAAAATGCCGTTGAAGTAAGTCTGGAACTGGCTCAAGCGTATTCTTTGAATCAGTTGTAATAACAAACTTTTTCGCCATTTTCGATTTAATGTCTGACGCTTTCATTAAGCGTGCAACACGATTGACACTACAGGTTTCACCGTCTTCAATCAGATCTTTATGTATTTTTGGTGAACCATAAATTTCATTTGATTCCGAATGATACTGTTCTATCTTTCCAGTTAGCCTTTTATTTTCGATGCTTCTATTGCTTTCTGGCCGTTCAAACCAATCATAAAAACCACTCGTTGATACTTCTAAAACGTCACAGAGTCGGACTATTTTGTATTCTTCGCGATGACTTTGAATAAATTGATATTTAATCAAAGTTCCTTGGCAAAGAATACCGCGGCCTTTTTTAGAATTTCGTTCTCCTCTTTGACGCGTTT
>CAYOHQ010000162.1:0-7654 GCA_964403805.1 uncultured Thioalkalispiraceae bacterium
AAAGAAAATGATCTTTAGATTTTCTAGTTTGGTGTATTAAAATTTTCTTGTAATAAATTCCATTGATCTTCCCACATCAACAATGGCTTACGTTGAAAAGTACTTCTAACAAATTGATTTAATCGTCCTTCAACAATTGCTAACAACATATTGGCTATTGATGAAATGGGAGCCTTAGGTGAAACTTGTTGCTTCATTTCACCTTCACGTAATATTTGACGTAATTGAGTTTCAATTCGATCGTAAAATTGGCCGACACGTGCTCGGAGACGCTCATTTTCACCGATTAAAGCATCACCGACCAGTATCCGGCTAATACCCGGGTTTCGTTCGGCAAAACCTAAAATCAAAATTAATATTTTTTCACAACGCATTAATGAATGATTTTCTTCCTGCATAATCCTGTTGATTAACCCAAAAATCGATTCTTCAATAAACTCAATTAAACCTTCAAACATTTTTGCTTTACTCGGAAAATGTCGATATAAAGCTGCTTCAGATACCCCGACAGATTTTGCTAATGCGGCAGTTGTTATTCTTTCACCTGGGTGAAGTTCTAATTCTCTTGCGAGAGATTGGAGTATTTGATCGCGTCTACTAATTTTTTTATTCATTATTTTATTATTTTTATTACTAATCTAATACAGTAAGATTATACACATTTTACATTTAAAATATTTAACTGCGCATAAGAGTCCCAACACCTTCGTCCGTAAAGATTTCTAATAATACCGCATGATCCACCCTTCCATCAATGATATGAGAGGTATTAACACCCGATTTAACAGCATCTAATGCACATTTAACTTTTGGTAACATTCCACCATAAATTATTTTTTTATTAATTAAAGTTGTAATTTCTTTTGCCGTTAACCCGGTTAACAATTTTTCATTGTTATCCAGAATACCTGGCGTATTTGTCAATAATATTAATTTTTCAGCATTTAATGTTGAAGCTACTTTACCGGCAACAAGATCAGCGTTTATATTATAGGATTCACCGTTAACGCCAACACCAATAGGAGCTATAACCGGTATAAAGTCTCCTTGAGTTAACATATTCACTACGCTCGCATCGATAGCCGTTACTTCGCCTACATGACCAATATCAATAATTTCTGTTGATTTAAATTCCGGCGCATCCAATGATGCACTTTCCGACATATCCAGTTTTCGCGCTTGAATAAAATTACCGTCTTTACCGGTTAATCCGACTGCACGACCTCCTTGCTGATTAATGAGATTCACTATATCTTTGTTCACCAGACCACCGAGAACCATTTCAACTACGTCCATGGTTTCGCTATCGGTAACACGCATGCCGTTCACAAATTGACTTTCTTTTCCGATTTTAGTTAGAACATCGGCAATCTGTGGCCCACCACCATGTACCACAACCGGATTCATTCCGACTAATTTCATTAACACGATATCGCGGGCAAAACCTATTTTTAGCTTTTCATCAACCATAGCATTGCCGCCGTATTTCACAACAATCGTTTTATTTTTAAAACGTTGTATGTAGGGCAATGCCTCGGTTAGTACATGGGCGATATTCATTGCAGATTTATTATCTAAACTCATAAGTGAACTATATAGTTAATCCTTATTGCAATGCAATAATTCACTGCAATTATACAGCTAATAATAACTAGTGGATTTATAAAATAATGGATTAATCAGACTTAATATAAAACAAATGTGCTAAATTCAAGAATTTAACACATTTGTGTGTTTGTCCGTTTTAAAATGGCAATTTAATATTAGAGTTTATCGCTAATATCTGCTTTTTAAATTGTTCTTGTATTCGTTCTAGAGCAGTTTGATCTTTTCCTTCAAATCGAAACACCAGTGTTGGTGTTGTGTTTGATGCTCGAACTAATCCCCAGCCATCTTCATAGTCAGCGCGAATACCATCAATCATTAAAACATTTGCACTACCAAAATCTGCCTGGTCATACAGTTTTTCCATAAAATCATGGTGCTCTCCTTCAATCATTTTTAAATGCAGTTCAGGGGTATTCACCATATCCGGTAGTGATGCTAAAATCACTTTTGGTTTGCGCATATCTTTTGATAAAATTTCCAGTAAACGTGCACCGGAATATAATGCATCATCAAAACCATACCAACGTTCTTTAAAAAACAAATGGCCACTCATTTCACCAGCCAGCATAGCACCACTTTCTTTTAATTTCGCTTTAATAAAAGAATGTCCTGTTTTCCACATTAATGGCTCGCCACCTTTTTCCCAGATGAACTTGGTTAAATTACTGGTACATTTAACATCATAAATAATTTTTGCACCGGGTTCTCGCGATAACACGTCAGCAGCAAATAACATCATTAATCTATCGGGCCAGATAACATTTCCATCACCACTAATTACACCAAGTCGGTCACCATCGCCATCAAATGCAAAACCAATATCGGCTTTTTGTGTTTTTACTGCCTCAATAAGATGCGTTAAGTTTTTAGGCTGACTTGGATCCGGATGATGATTTGGAAATTTACCATCAACATCACAAAATAATTCGATAACATCACAACCCATTTTTCGGTATAAATCAGGTGCAATAACGCCGGCTACACCATTGCCACAATCAACAACTATTCTGAGCTTTCTTGATATTTTTACATCATCAGTGACACGTTTAAGATAAGTATCAGTAACAGTCGCAGTTTCATAGCTGCCTTCACCACTCACAAAATCTTTATCAATAATACGCTGGTATAATGCTTGAATCGCATCGCCCGATAATGTGTCGCCAGCAATCATCATTTTAACACCATTGTAATTTGGTGGATTATGACTGCCCGTCAACATCACTCCGGTACCATCTGTTGCAGTATTAGCAACAAAATACAGTAATGGCGTTGGCACCATGCCAATATCAATGACATTCATTCCGGCTAATCTCAATCCGCGCACTAGAGCTGTTCCTAACTCCGGTCCGGAAAGACGACCATCACGAGCAAAAGCAATTTTACTTTGGCCTCGCGCTATAGCTTCTGATCCGATAGCCAGACCGATTAATTGAATAATTTCAGTTGTTAATGTTGTTCCTACAATGCCCCGAATATCATACGCTTTAAATATTTCCTTAGGCAGGCTTGCTGTTTCATCTTCCATAGAAACAGAAAAATCAGCGGGGGTTGCGGCTTCATTCGATTCAGTAACAGGCGCTTTATTTTTAGCAAGATTCATTTCGGCCGACTTCATTTCATCTGAATCCGAATCAATCTCTTCAACGGTTATTGAATCATTTTTAGCAAAAACCGAACTGGTAACAAGATCATCAACTTCCAGCATTGAATTTGTATCGATATTTTCAGAATCATCATCTCGTTCGCGTCCCATTACATCATCACTGGCAAGATTATTAACATTAAGTGCCGCTACTTTAAATTCCTTTAGTTGCAATTTATAATCGTGATTTTTTTTGCCTTTCGCTACTGCCGCTACAAGTTGCATAAAGGTATCTAAATCCAGTTGTAAGGTCCGGCTGAAACTGTGCGTGATTAGGTAGATTGTAACCCCGGCAATAAGAATGCTACAGAGAATGACTATAAAAGTAAAAACATTCAAAATTGATGGCGTCGTTGTATCTAATGACCAAATATGTAATTGCCAACGTGTATCTTTAATTTTTATTTCTGCACTAAATTTACCTACCCGATCAGAAACATTTTTAGACTTTGCTATTATAATTGTCTCATCATGGCCAGTATCTTGAATCAGTTCAACGTAGGAAAAACTAACCACTTCATTAATCCATTGTTTGAGTAATGCCGTGTCTAAGGTTAAGCGAATAGTACCTAATATTTTTTTTGAATCATTATTAACAACCGGATAAATAATGCCGATATGGCTCTGGGATGATTTTATTCCGTGTAATTCAAATAAAGAATATGAACTCGATTTTTCCGCTTTATGCACTAAATCAAGACATGCATAACTAATATTTGGTTTTATTTTGTCATTCAGGGAATCGTAGCCATTCGGAAGAAAACTCACACTGGAACCCGCGGGAAACTTGGCTAGTAATTTTTTTTCAAGAAGTCGAATACTAGCCCATTTTCGATCAAGCAATAATTTTTGTACATCCGAATCAGATGCAATTGATGCCAGTGTATTAATGTATTTTGAAGACTTTATTTGAAACTGGGTAGCTGCAACTTGTGCTTGTGCCGCGAAATATTTTCCCCGGTATTCTTTAGCATCAAATAGTAGCCCATACTGACTGATATAATTACTAAAAATTAACGTCACAACAAAACACAAAAAGGCATAAAAGCTGATAATTTTTATGCTTTGCCCTTTTACTCTGGTATTGCGGCGTCTGGTGTTACGTGCTTTGCGTTTTCGTGCCAATGTTATAATCCTGATTCGTAATTCGTAAAAATATTTTAGTTTGTACCAGTATGACCAAATCCACCATGGCCTCGATCACTGACATCAAATTCTTCAACAACCTCAAGTTCAACCTGTTCTATTGGAACAAATACAAGTTGTGCAATACGTGCGCCCAATTCAATAGTAAATGGGTTTTTGCTGCGATTCCAACAGGACACAAAAAGTTGCCCCTGATAATCTGAATCAATCAAGCCAACTAAATTTCCTAACACGATACCGTTTTTATGACCTAAGCCCGAGCGTGGCAATATAACTGCAGCTAAACCCGGATCGGCAATATGAATCGCAACACCAGTCGGTATTAAAATGGTTTCTCCCGGGTTTATTAATGTTACTTTATCCAGACAAGCTCGCAAATCCATGCCTGCCGATCCACTCGTTGCATGTTCAGGTAGTGGAATTTCCTTACCGATTCGTTTATCGAGTATTTTCAGTTCAATTTTTTTCATTTTAATATTCCCCCAATTCAGTGCCTTCGGATACCTAATTCAATACCATGGGGATTCTATAAGTAATCGGCACTAATTGCAGATAGATTTAGGTATTTTTTGTATTTATTTTATGCAAACCAATAACAGGCTAACACGCTTACGCCCCAATTAGAATAAAGTGCACAATGTCAGATGATTTAGTGGGAAGATAAGGATAAATTTAATCGAGTTTAAATTGTAATATTTTGCTGTTTGAAACAAGCGATTGGGCTGTATAATTATTATACTGTTGTGCGATTACCGGGATTAACTGACGAGCAAGCTTATCTTTGTTCGTCAATGGTAACTCAACATCACCATCCTGCCAGTAAATGTGTAATGCATTCATGTCACTATTGAATCCGCTCTTGGCAGCATCGGCTATCGGCCCGACCCAATTGGCCGCAATCATGTCGATGCCCTTATTAAATAACTTCGTTTGGGCATTTTTAAGCAATTGCTGTGTTTCAGCAGCAAAACCAACACAATATACATTCGGAAATTGACGTTTAACTGTCGCGAGAATATCTTCAGTGCGTTCCAGTTCAATAGTTAATTTTTCAGACTGTTTTTTAATTTTTTCACTGCTGACTGCAACTGGCCGGTAGTCCGATACGGCTGCGGTGCTGATGAAAATATCACTGCCGGGAATTTCGTGTAACACCTGATTCAGCATCTGTTCTGCAGATGTCACGTCGAAACGATCGACTCTGTCTGGAGTTTCAAGCGCAACCGGGCCACTAATTAATTTCACCCGGGCACCGGCCTCAATTGCTGCGATGGCAATGGCATAACCCATCTTGCCGGAGCTATGATTACTCAAATAACGCACCGGATCGATAGCTTCGCGAGTAGGCCCTGCAGTAATCACGACCGTTTTACCCGACAAACTACCCGTATCAAATAATTCCGATAATTGACTCACAATCAGCTCCGGCGTCAATAACCGGCCAAGCCCCACCTCACCGCAAGCTTGTTCGCCATTTTCCGGACCAAAGCTTAATATTCCACGTTGTTGTAATAGTTTGATGTTATCCTGGGTCGCTGCTGCTAACCACATTTTGGAGTTCATTGCTGGTGCGACAACCAATGGTGATTCGGTTGCCAGACAAATGGCACACAGTAAATTATCGGCACGCCCATGAGCAACTTGCGATAAAAAATTTGCACTGGCGGGAGCGACCAGAATGGTATCTGCCCATCGCGCTAACTCGATATGACCCATGGTTGATTCAGCGTCGGTATCAAGAAAATCAATCGATACAGGATGACCTGACAAGGTCTGAAGCGTCAGTTCGGTAATAAATTCCCTGGCACCCGAGCTCATCACAACACGAACATTTGCACCTTGTGCCCGCAGCTCACGAATGACCTCGGCTGCTTTATAGGCCGCTATGCTACCCGTGACACCCAGTACAACATTCTTATTCATTAACGTATTTTTCATAATATTCATTAGTGTACGCAATTTTTAGTTTGATTTCCGTGATTTAACTCTTATTCTTGATGCCAATCTGAGTATAATTGTAAACCAGCAATTTACCATAAAATCCAGCATCGAATTAACACGGAGGTTATTCATGACAATCAAACATTGGCCAGCAGCAGAACGGCCGCGCGAAAAACTATTACAACTGGGCTGCAAATCACTCTCTGATGCAGAATTATTAGCCATTTTCTTAAGAACCGGCATTGCCGGTAAAACTGCGGTTGATCTAGCCCGAGATTTATTGCAATCGTTTGGCAGTTTACGTGCCCTGCTAACCTGCGATTTAACTGAATTCACGCAACACAAGGGACTGGGCAGTGCAAAATATGCTCAGTTACAGGCGGTTGTCGAAATGTCACGACGGCATTTGGGCGAGTCTATGGCAAAAAGTGATGTATTAACCGATCCCGAAGCCACTAAACAATTCCTGCATGCAAAATTACGTGATTACAGCCACGAAGTATTCGCCGCCTTGTATCTCGATAGCCAGCATCGGGTTCTGCATTTTGAGGAATTATTTAAAGGCTCGATAGCCAGTGCCACAGTCTACCCTCGAGAGGTGGTTAAAAACGCCCTGAAGCATAATGCCGCGACCATTATTTTTGCTCATAATCATCCCTCAGGAATAGCGGAGCCCAGTCAGGCAGATCAGCAAATCACTCAGAAACTCAAATCGGCACTCGCTCTGGTCGACATACAGGTTTTAGACCATATCATCATCGGTGATAGCGATTGCACCTCGTTTGCGGAACGCGGGCTACTGTAAATCTGATTTGCGATTAATCATAAACTTAGGGGCATTTACAGCCAGCAAACTGAAAATTTACTACTAATAACGTGATTATCCGGCTTAAACCTTGAAATGAACCGTGCAATTGGCGTAGAATGCGCGGTCTTGTCACCATGGTAATTGCACTACAGCAATAGTAAAGCCCGGGTTAGACGAACAGATTAATTTGGAGAGAAATACCATGTCTAAAGTATGTCAGGTTACCGGTAAACGCCCAGTAGCTGGAAATAATGTATCTCATGCTAAAAACCACACACGTCGTCGGTTTTTACCTAATTTGCAAAGCCACAAGTTTTGGGTTGCATCAGAAAATCGTTGGATACGTTTAAAAATAACCGCTAAAGGTATGCGCATTATTGATAAAAAAGGTATCGATACTGTGTTGGTCGACATGCGTAAACGTGGCATCAAGGTTTAAAGGACAATATTATGCGAGATAAAATTAAATTAGTTTCTTCTGCGGGTACAGGTCATTTCTATACCACTAC
>CAYOHQ010000163.1:0-7635 GCA_964403805.1 uncultured Thioalkalispiraceae bacterium
GTAGGAATAATGATGGAAAAAAAAGGATTATTCATAAAGTTTTTCCAATTTTTGATTCATTTGAACAAGCATCAAAAAAATAATTTAAATGCCGGAAACGATTAAAAAAAATAACTTATATTTATTCATCGATAGAATCGGTCGTAAAACGATTTTATTTGTCGAAGAATTTGGTTATGTTTTCGCAACTTTGTATGAGTCGATTTATTGGTTAGCACTAGGCAAAAAAAAACAACAGCGCGTTACATTTCCATCCATTACCAAGGAAATTAAATCTATTGGTGTTAATGCCATCCCCATAATATCGATACTCACCTTTGCCATCGGCATCATGCTGGCAATTCAAGGGATAGAAACATTAAAAACATTTGGTGCAGAGTCACAAGTTATTATTGGAATTGCATTATCCATTACCCGTGAATTTTCACCGTTAATTATTTGTATTCTGGTTGCAGGTCGCTCAGGTTCGGCTATTACAGCAAAGATAGGTTCAATGAAAGAATCTCAGGAAATAGATGCTTTACGAGTGATGGGCATTAATCCAGTACGTTATTTAGTATCACCAATCGTGCTTGCAATGATAATTGCCGTTCCTTGTCTGGTGATACTCGGGGATTTTATGGGATTATTAGGCGGCGGTGTCTACACTGCATTTGAATTAAAAATAACACTGCATACCTACATGCAACGCACTTTGGAATTATTAAGCATTGATGATATTCGTCAAGGCTTAATAAAAGGATTTGTATTTTCAATATTGATAGCATTAATCTCTTGTGTAAACGGATTTTTAGTCAGTGGTGGTGCCGAAGGAGTCGGTAAGGCAACGACACGATCTGTCGTTTTATCAATCAGTGCAATTGTGATTACCGATATGATATTTACATTTTTACTAAATCGATAATTTTTATGAATTCAGACTCTGCTATTAAAGTCGAAAACCTGGTGACCCATTACGGTTCCCGAAAAATACTGAATGATGTCAGTATGAATGTTCGTGATGGCGAAATTATGATTATCATGGGTGGCAGTGGTTCGGGTAAAAGCACCATATTACGTCATATGTTGGCATTGGAGACTCCAACATCGGGTCACATCTCGCTACTGGGTCAGGATATCACTCGCAGCAATTATTCCGAGATGCAGCAATTACGCCGGAAAATGGGCGTTGCCTTTCAAGGTGGTGCACTTTTTGGTTCTTTAACTGTGGGTGAAAACGTCATGTTGCCACTAAAAGAACATACTAATCTTGACGATAATACCATGAAAATTATGTGTCGCATGAAACTTGAAGTTGTTAATCTGGCCGGATTTGAAAATTTAATGCCATCTGAATTATCGGGTGGCATGGTAAAGCGTGTTGCTTTGGCACGTGCCATTGTAATGGACCCCAAATTATTATTTTTTGATGAACCTTCCGCCGGTCTCGACCCAGTCGCAGCAGTTGAATTAGATGATTTGATTTTACAACTCCGAACCGCCATGAACATGACAATTGTTGTTGTCACTCACGAGCTAGAAAGTGCCTATAAAATAGCAGACAGGATTACAGTTTTAGATCAAGGCGATATATTAATTTCGGATACCGTTGCTGTCGTAAAAAATTCAGATAATGAACGAATACAGGATTTATTACACAGGCGCGCACGAAAAGAAAATACGGACCATGACGATTACTTACACCGATTAACACACTAAATTATAAATATGAAACAAGATAATATTAATTACTTCTACGTTGGCAGTTTTGTTTTGCTAATGTTGGCTTTATTAATAGCAACTCTAATACAAATAACAGGACGTACCGAAAAAACGGTAGAATATTTTGCTTATTATAATGCCATTACCGGTATTAAAAACGGGACAACAATTACTTTTGGTGGTTACAACATCGGCTATGTAAATGACGTCACTCCGATTAATACTAAAGACAAAGGCACAAAATTTAAAGTTGGTTTAGCTATTTTACACGACTGGTACATTCCATCAGACAGTTACGCCAGCATCGTACAACCCAATTTATTATCCGAAAACCAAATCGAAATTACCGAAGGTAAATCACCAATATCCTTAAAAACAGGTGAAACTATCGCCAGTAAGGATGCTATTAGTTTATCCAAAATATTTGGTGACTTGTCTGCTGATATCAAGCCCTTATTAAATAATCTTAATTCGGGTCTTGGTGTTGTAAGTAATGATTTGGCCGTAAAATTTCCTGAAATTACTGATAATATAAATGCGCTGTTACAGAGCTTACAAAAAAATTCTGATCAACTTGCAGTTTTAACAACCAAGGCACGTACCGATAAAGTGCATAATATTATCGACAATGCTGATGATATTTCCAAAAATTTATTACAGGTATCTAAACGCTTTATTCAAACCGAGAAAAAATTAAGCGAATTAATTAACACCAGCCATGAGCTAGTAACCGAAAATAAGCAGGAATTAAAAGCATCAATAATGGGCTTAACCAATACCCTTACGACATTATCTGAAAACGTCAATGCCATAATAGATAATATAGACGCGGCATCACGCAATATGAATGAATTTACCAGACAAATTCGTAATAACCCATCTGTGATTTTAAGTGGTAAAACCCCCGAAGACTTATCGGAGACTAAATAATGCGTTTATACAATTATAATAAAATTCTTGTTATTTTATTTTTGAGCAGCACAGTATTTTTAACAGCCTGTTTTGGCGGTGGTTCGAGTATTCCGGATGATCACTATTACCGTCTTCCTGAACTCTCAGGCGAAAAACTCTCGAACCCAATATTATCTGGAACGTTAGCAATTAAAAAAGTAATCACGCATGGTATTTACGGTGAGAGAACACTAATTTACACAGACAAAAATAATACTATAAAATTAAATCGATACAATTATCATCATTGGGAAAAATCACCATCATCCCTAATTCAGGACAATTTAGTACAATATTTAAAAACTATTGGTATAGCTAACAATGTAATATCTTATAGTCAGAATACCAACCACGATTATTTATTAGAAGCCGAGTTGATTACTCTGCATCGCGATATGTCATCAAATAACAGTATTGCTGCTATTTCAATCGACATTCGGCTTTATAATAAATCCAATAGCGCTATTTACATCAACAAACGTTATCACAGTAAATTAATTGCAAAATCTGATAAGCTGGTTGACACTATAAAAGCCTACAGTGAAGGTTTGCACACTATTTATGATGAGCTTATTGCCGACTTGCAGAGTGAAAATTTTAGAGCAACAAACTAATTTTTAAGCGAACTTGAAGCAAGTAACTTGTCAATTTTTTTAGCCGAAACAATGTAACGTAATTTTCCCCCAGTTAAAATCGAATCAAATGGATAACAGGTAACCAGTGTTAGCCTGGATAATTCACTATTATCAACAACAATATCATTATCAATCGACACAACCTTGGTATTATTTACCCGGTAACTAACTATCGTGCCTTTGCTATTTTGTATTTCAATTTCATCCTCAAGTTTAAGATTACGTAAAAAAGCAAAATGGGTATCGCGATGGCCACTAATAATACTATTACCATCAGCACCCGGTAAGGGTGAACCAAAACGATAACCTGGGCCAAAGGCCAGTGTTCGGCCATTGTCACCGGCTAAAATAAATACGTTTGTATTGGTATTTTTAACGGATAATTTTGCAACCGGCCAGGTATCTGCCCATGACCATGGTTTAACCTGATAACCACCATCGAGTGTTTCTTGCCAGGCACTTTCAATTAGATATTGTGCCAAAATAGCCTTTGCATAAATATAACCTCCGTGCCCCAGTTGTTGAAGCGACAAGATCAATAAAAATACTAAAGAAGACAGGGTCAATATCTTCCGAGTAGATTTAGTTCGTTTTTTTCTGCGCCGATTTTCCTGATCCTGTCGTTTACAGTCCATTAAATAGTGAATCATCAATGTTCGAGTCATAATATTTTTATTCTCTTTCTTTCCCTGTGTCAGAATTTGAAAAACATACCGCAAACGATAAAACAATTTTAAAATACTAAAATGCATTATAAAGCAAACTTCTTAAAAACTATTCCCTGTCTCATGGCAAACAATAAACTGACAATCAATAAAAATAGTCCAATTAACAAATGCAATTGAGCAGCTGTAGCTGTTTGTGCATATTGCCCCTGAACAACGCGCTGGGTAGCTGTTCCTCTCGGAATTGAATTTGGAACTGTTGTCGTTTTTAATCCATCAAATACGGCTCGTGAAGGTGTCGTGTCCACCGCAACCAGGCTGGTATATTTACTCACCAAATGATGCGATAAAGCAATATTAATAATTTTTTCTTTCAGTTCTTTAACAACGTCCGATGTCGAGTTATTTCGGTATTCGCGTATGCCATCCATAATTGATGCTATTTTATTTCTAGCCCAAAGCACACTGATACCCGTATCCTGTTTAGATGAATCTAATGATAATTCCATAGCCCACGGTTGATTGTGGCGTTTACCACTGATAAGTAATTTATTATTACCACTAGTTACCGAATTTTTATTAACTCTGGCGGTAAACACCAGGGGTTCACCGGCATAAAGATCAGGTAAACGCTTAGGCCAGACTTCTGCAATAATATCGGCAGGCCACTGCACTTTAATATTATGCATCACCGGTTTTTCCAGTTTAGAAAATAAACCAGCCATTTTTTCCTGAACCTCGGATATTTTCCCAATATAGGTATAAGTACCTCGACCAAACTTTGCAGCCTTGGTCATAAAGTGACTATTCGGTGCAGAGCCAATTGCTATCGTAAATAATCGATTGTTTCCTAATTGATTTTTAATCAAACTGAATAATTCAGCTTCATTACCGACACTGCCATCGGTTAAAAACAGTATTTGTCGAATGTATTTCTCGTCAGTGTTTTGTTGTAGCGCCGCTTTAATAGCCGGTAACATTTCAGTACCGCCATCGGCAGTTAAACGCTTTACAAAATTTTTCGCAATAAAGGTGTTTTTTACTGAAGCTGGACGACTATCGTTAAATAATTTATTTGTAATCGAATTAAATTCGATAATATTAAATTTATCAACCGTTCTTAAACGTTTGATAGATAACTGTAAAGCCGCTTTTGCCTGACGAATGGACTCACCATGCATCGACCCGGATGTGTCTATTATATAAGTAACATCTCTTGCCAAAACCTGACTGGTATTTGTAGTTTCGGGCGGCATTATCATAACCAAATGATAATCCTCCCGCTCCAATGGTTCACTAAACAATGCAGCTTGAGGTATATTACCGAGCTCCGGTTGCCACACTAACTCAAAATCACGATCACTCGGAACATTCTCATTAACCAGACTTACTGTATAATGACCTTGCAAATGCATAACTGATTTAATCTGGTGGTAGGTACTGGATATATCACTGATTGCAAATCCGGCATTGAGATCAATCTGCATGCTAACCGGATTACTGACAGTATTATTTTGCGGTGGCGTTATTCGTGAGGCATCCGCTACCTGAGTAGTATTAAAAGCCCAACCATTACCCTGAGAAACATCAAGATAATTCTTTTCACTTTTAATTGTCTCACCGGGAATATAACGTGGTGTAATAGTCATAGGAAAACGTAACTTGAATTTACCATTATCGTATTTTAAAACCTGCTGATATTCAATTTCGACTACCACCGTTTCACCCGGCCCAATATTAGCAACCGAATTAGTAAACATATTAGGACGTTCCTGCTCAATCAAAGATGCTTTTTTACCCTGACGTTTCGCCTGAGTGTAGATCTTTTTCGCTTCTTTCCGTTCTTTAATTTTACCTTCAATGGTACGCTCACCAATGCGTAACTTCATGTGATCAACAGCAGCTGTTTCAGGAAGAGGAAAAACATAAATCCCTTCCAACCATTCCTCGCTTTCATTTTTGAATTGTTGAACTAATTTGGTTCTAACAACCATGCCGGATACTGTCATACTAACATCCGTTTTTAACGTCAGCGCAGTACTATACTGATCAGCAGTATCGGTTTTATACAATAAACTACCTCGATGAATGTCAGACATACTGACTGTATTCCCCGATTCACTATCAGCATCATATTCAGCCGCATTCACATTCACAGCTATTAAGACTAACGCAATAACAAACCCGACTGAGGTTGCGATATTCATTACAGTATCTTCAAAAGAATCAAACCAGTTATGAACACTCGTTTTACTATCCTGGTCGTCTATTAGAAACATATCTTTATTTTTCATCATTTGGCCTATTCTATTTGCTTATTAGTAGTTAATTGATCCAGCGTGCAATCCATTGCAATCCCAGTCCGTGTTACGCGCCGGTTGAGGGCTCGATGTCAATTCTTTCCCTCAAAACAGATTGTTTAGCTGACTACCTCCTCCACTATGTGGCATTCAATTACTCAATCTGAAATTAATTAAACACCAGTAATATGGCAGTATCCAAGATGAAAAAAGGATTAGTGGAGGACAATTATGACGAAATATGACATTTGACTTTATGCACACAAATCACCGCAATAATGTGCTAACGTATTACAGTGATTTGTAAAAACTGACTCTAATCTTGATAAAATATATTAAATTCGTAACTATTCAGCGTAATTAGAAAAAAGATAAAATGTGAGGATTTGGAATCGGGATAGCCCTATCAAGACCGTGTGCCGCAGGACTGCAGGGATGCAGGAGGTAGAGCAACGCAGGAGCAGTTGCCGAGGACGCGGCACCCGAGCAAGCCATGGATGGCAATGTTTTGCACGACCTGAGCGAAGCGAGGAAGTACTTAATGAACGATGCAATCGTTCTAAAGTGCGTCTTGATAGGGCTAGCACTTTAGAACTATCGTTCATTAAGTGCTTCTTCCCGCTGGTCAGGTCGCCCGGTTCCGAAGCCGACGGATTTAGATGTAATTTATTTATTCTCCTTAATTTAAAATAAGTTGAATCGTACTCAAACTAAGAAATAAACCATTATCATGACAAACACAAGAACCATCGCAATCGTCGAAGATGAACCCGCAATTCGTGAAAACTATGCCGAAGTATTTCGTGCTCAGGGATATCATGTTGATCTCTATGAAGCTCGAAAAGAAGCACTTGAAGCATTTACCAAAAAACTACCCGATCTTGCTTTACTGGATATTGGACTTAAAAACGATATTGATGGCGGTTTTGAATTATGCAGAAACCTGCGACAATTATCAGACACACTACCGATAATTTTTCTAACAGCAAGAGACAGCGATCTTGACACTATTTCAGGCTTACGATTAGGCGCTGATGATTATCTTACCAAAGATATTTCCATCGAAAATATCTGTGCACGAATATCCGCTTTTTTTCGGCGACTCGATTTATCTCAACAGGACAGTGAACCAGAAAGTGAAATTAAAAGTGGGCCACTGACATTAAACAAAAATCGTTTTACTATACAATGGAATGATCAATACATTGATTTAACATTAACTGAATTCTGGTTAATTTACACTTTAGTCTTACATCCCGGCCACGTTAAAAACCGCAACCAATTAATGGATGAAGCCAAAATCTATGTCGATGATGCAACTATCACTTCTCACATAAAACGCATTCGAAATAAATTTTTAGCCATTGATAAAAACTTTAATTG
>CAYOHQ010000164.1:0-7587 GCA_964403805.1 uncultured Thioalkalispiraceae bacterium
AAAAAAAAATATAAAAGCACACACTTTCCATACACGCCGCTATTCCACAATAAACATAATTTTCCCAATTCAAACATAACTTATTATGAAAAAACTCATGCTTACCATGTAGGATAACGATCGCACGGTCGAGCACAATCTACAGCAAAAACTCGAGGCATCGACTTAAGTGATATTCGAGCAAGACGCGCCACAAAAGAAGACTTTGAAAATTTTGATTATGTGCTTGCAATGGATAACGATAACTATCAGATACTAAAATCAATATGTCCATCAAAACAGCTTAGTAAACTAAAATTATTTTTAGATTTCACTTCTGAGTATAGCGACAGCGAAGTACCCGATCCTTATTATGGTGGCGAGCAGGGCTTTAATTATGTTTTTGATTTGGTAGAATCAGCATCTGATGGCTTATTAAAAGACATCCAGAAACGCTATTTTAAATAAAATTATTGAATTATAAAACCGGTAAAATAAAGTTCAGAAATACCTTCTTTACCTGTGTTCTCTTTTAATACTTTTTGAATAGCGAGTAAGGCTTCTTTTCGTAATTTTTCTTTACCTTTAACTGATTTCATATCCTTTAAATTTTGGTTACTTAATAACATTAACATTGAATGTTGTATTGCTGGCTTGTGTGTTTCTATTGATTCAATAACAGAAGCATTATCAACTTTTACCTGAGTATCAACCTGGATAAATTTAATTCGTTTCGGATCGTATATATTAACAACAACTGAGGGTTCAATTAAATAATAATTTGAATTACCACCACCGCTTTGAGCATGAGCAGTTGATACCATTAGAAGTATAGCTGTTGTCAATAACGCTTTTATCATGAAACTGTCTCTTTAAAGGACTTACTTTATAACTATCGGTATTTGTAACTATATCTTTAAGGAGAATTCTAAATTTGGTAACTAGCAAGCTCTAAAAAGAGCTTGCTGATATAATATTACTCGTCGGTAATACTTGATTTTTGTGGGGAAGTTGAAGATTCAGAATTACCCTGTTTAGCAGGGCGTTCTGCGGCACTAGTCTCAACAGGTTTCGTGTGAACTTGTTGTAACTTAGTTGGGTTTGTACTCTCCGCTGGGGCGCTTTCTTTCGTAACAACAGGTGCTTTTTTAGCTTCAGATTTTGGCGCTTCAGCGACAGTCGCCTGAGTCGTTTTATTTTCTTTTGAGGGGCTTACTGCAGTACTATTGTTTTGATCAGTGCCTGACTCAAATTTAGTTTCTACCTGTTGTAATTTCGGTTTACTTTTATTTGAGCTGGTTTCTTGTGTTGCAGTAGTTTGTGTCTGCCGGTTTTTGCTTTCTTTATCACTACTATTAGAATTTTTAGTTTTCACTTGATCGGGGCTAGAGCTAGTGTCTGTACTTGATGCGCTTGCATTCTGATCAGTATTTGACTGTTCTGAATTATTGGCTTGTTGACGATTATTATTACGGCGGCGGCCACCACGACGTTGTCGATTATTCGATGATCGCTGTTTTGTGTTTTGAGGTGAATTATTTTCTGCCGCAGTATCAGTATTCTTATTTGCTACATTACCCTCAGTTGGCGCGGGCTGTGCCGATGTCGTAATCTGATTTTGTTGGTTGCCGGTGTTTTTGTTTTGTTGCTGTTTTTGCCGGTTATCATTCTTGCTCGCATTCGGATTACTTTGTGTATTGCGATTATCTGGTCGTTTATTTTGATTAGTATTGCGACGCTGTTGCCCCTGACTTCGACCACGATTAGTGGTATTACGTTGTTTATTATTCCGGTTACGATTATTTTGAGTTCTATTACTATTACTATTACTATTATTACGATTATTGGTAGCTGGTTTTTTCTTATTTGAACCATCACCAAATAAAAACACCCAAATGCTTTTAAATAATCCAATGCCACTTTGTTTTACAGGAGGGCGAGGAACTTGTGGTGTAATTCTACCAACAGCGGCTTCCTCTGGAACAGGCTCGCTGAGTTTTTTCTCTTTGTTTGGTATTTCAGCATCATATATATCTTTTACATCCAGCTTATAACTGTGCGTTTTAGTATCGGTTTCATTATCAATTGTTCGTAACCGTTTTACTTCGTAATGCGGAGTATCAAGATTGGTATTTGGGATCAAGGTAATATTAACGCTTTGACGACCTTCAATTTCAAACAATATATCTCTTTTTTCATTCAGAAGAAAAGTGGCTACCGGAACCGGTAAATCTGCAATAACACGTGCTGTTTTATCTTTCATTGCTTCTTCTTCGATAACACGCAATATCGATAATGCCAGCGATTCAACCCCACGAATAGTTCCTTGACCATCACAACGAGGGCAAACACCTTGACTGGAGTCACCAAGCGATGCTCTGAGACGTTGACGTGACATTTCAAGAAGACCAAAGCGGGAAATGCGACCAACTTGCACACGAGCGCGATCGATTTTTAATGATTCACGTAATTGATTTTCAACTGCACGTTGGTTTTTAGTTGGCATCATGTCGATAAAATCGATAACAATTAAGCCACCAATATCACGTAAACGTAGTTGCCGTGCAATTTCGTCAGCAGCTTCCAAATTGGTATTTAACGCAGTTTCTTCAATATCACTGCCTTTAGTAGCCCTTGCCGAGTTAATATCAATTGAAATCATGGCTTCGGTTGGGTCGATAACCAAGACACCACCGGAGGGTAAGCGCACTTCACGCTGGAAAGCCGACTCAATTTGAGTTTCAATTTGATAACGGGTAAATAATGGAACAGGATCATCGTAAAATTTAACTTTACTTAAATTATGCGGCATAACCTGCGACATAAAATCCTGAACTTCTTTAAAAATTTTAGGTTCATCAATTAAAATTTCATTGATATCATTCCTCAAGTAATCCCGAATGGCTCGAGTAACCAGATTACTTTCCTGATAAATTAAAAACGGTGCTGGTTTTTCTGCCGCTGCTTTATCAATTGAGGCCCAGAGTTGTAATAAATAATCTAGATCCCACTGCAGCTCTTCAGTACTTTTTCCTAATCCGGCAGTACGAAGAATAATGCCCATATTATCAGGAATCGTCAGACCACTAATGGCTTCACGGGCTTCATTACGTTCATCACCCTCAATTCGCCGCGAGACGCCACCCGCCCTGGGGTTATTCGGCATTAGTACCAAATATCGACCAGCTAAACTGGTGAAGGTAGTCAGAGCAGCGCCTTTATTTCCGCGCTCTTCTTTATCTATCTGAACGATAACTTCCAGTCCTTCACTAACGACATCTTTAATATTAACCTTGCCGCCAGAAAGATTAACGCTTTGATCAAAATACGTTCTGGATATTTGTTTTAAAGGAAGGAAGCCATGGCGTTCTGCACCGTAGTTAACAAATGCAGCTTCAAGGCTGGGTTCTACGCGAGTAATTTTACCCTTGTAGATGTTGGATTTTTTAGACTCACGATGTTTTGTTTCAATATCTAAATCATATAAGCGCTGGCCTTCGACCATCGCTACTCGCAACTCTTCTTGCTGAGTTGCGTTAAATAGCATTCTTTTCATTATAAAACCTTATTAGCGCTCTACCACAACGTTAATCCGTGGGAGTACTTTACAATGCGATTTCTAATAAAGCTGAACCAAAATTAATTTAGTTTAACTTCGTTAAAACAAATAGCACTGTATAGCGCACTCATATTCATCCTATTTATGATATCAATGGTAGAATGTCGTAGGAGCGCTTTTGTATGTTAAATTCATCAACTCTATTTGAGTTGAACCATTAAAATTTGCTCAAGCCATCTATATTGTATTTTGGCGGCAAATCTAAAATTACAGTAATCTTTACTTTCCTGTGATGTGGAGGATATTTGTTCATCTCTACACATATAACTAACTATAACAATGATTTGATTGACCTTCAAACATTTAACATCAAGATATAACAGATAAATATGAAAGAAACGGATAATAATCGTGTTAAATTTGTGGTTATTGACCATAAAAGTTGTGATCAGCGAATCGACAATTTCTTATTGCGGATATTAAAAGGTGCGCCCCGTAGTCTGATTTATCGAATATTGCGCAGTGGCGAGGTTCGGGTTAACAAAGGCCGTATTAAACCGCCGTATCGTTTGCAAGAAGGTGATAGTGTCAGGATACCGCCGATACGGTTGTCAACCAATGAACCAACCGGCAAACCGTCAAAATCATTGTGTCAGCAAATCGAGCGAAACATAATTTTTGAAGATAAGCATTTATTAGTCTTAAATAAACCATCGGGTTTAGCTGTTCATGGTGGTAGTGGCATAAGTCATGGTATTATTGAGATAATTCGAGCATCACGATCAGAGCATGACTATCTTGAGCTCGCCCATCGACTCGATCGCGACACCTCCGGAACATTGATTATCGCCAAAAACAGAACGATATTAAAAAATATCCATGAATTACTTAAAAACAATGCTGTTGAAAAACATTATATCGCATTAGTTCAGGGTAAATGGCCGCGTAAAACCAAACGCATTGATGCACCATTATTAAAAAACGTGTTGTCATCCGGTGAGCGAATCGTAAAAGTGAATAAAGCAGGGAAAGCGGCATTAACAATAATTCGGCCTTTAAAATTAGGACCAATGGCTAGTCTGGTCGACATTAAAATCGAAACAGGGCGAACTCATCAAATTAGAGTTCACACCGCATCAGAAGGCCACCCCATTGCAGGGGACACAAAATACGGTGATACTGAATTTGATTCTGAAATGAAATCGTTTGGTTTAAATCGCTTATTTCTCCATGCACTTTCATTAAAATTTTCATTACCTCAAGAATCTGGTAAAAACCTGAAATACGATATTAGCGCTCCTTTAGATGTTAAACTGGAATCTGTGATTGAAAAGTTAGGTATTAGTTAAAATAAAAATCAACTATTCAGCGCAATTAATAAAGAGTGGAAAAATTAGGATTTGGAATCGGGATAGCCTAATCAAGACCGTGTGCCGCAGGACGCGGCACCCGAGCAAGCCATGGATGGCAGTGTTTTGCGTGTCTTGATTAGGCTATCCCGATTCTGAAGCCGGTGGATTTGATAGTAATTTGTTTAAACTCTTAGGTTTTAGAATACGCTGTGTGGTTACAACTGAAATTAGAAGTATAATGTATAAATTAATTATTTTTGATTGGGACGGCACATTAATGGATTCTGAAGCTAAAATTGTCTCGTGTTTACGTTCCACAATTGAACATCTAAATTTTGACTTTAGAGAAGATGCTGTTTTAAAAGACGTTATAGGCTTAGGTTTAACTGAAGCGATTTTGAAACTCTATCCTGATTTTACAGAACAGCAAATTCAGCTATTTATTGATGAATATCGGGATCAATTTCTTGAAAAAGATACAACACCGTCTAAATTATTTGAAGGTGTTGTTGAAATGTTAAATAGCTTAAAACAAAAAGGGCTGTTGTTGGCGGTAGCAACCGGTAAAGGTCGAAATGGTTTAAATCGAATCTTAAAAAAGACACAATTACAGAATCTGTTTGATTGTTCCCGATGTGCAGATGAAACACTATCAAAACCGGATCCTTTGATGTTGACTGAAATATTAACTGAATTAAATGTAGCACCACAACACTCGTTAATGATAGGCGATACCATTTACGATCTTGAAATGGCAAATAATAGTGGGATGAATTGCATTGCAATTACCCATGGCGTACATAGTGAACAACGACTGCTTGCATATCAGCCTGTTACAAACGTATCATGTATTAGTGAATTGCATCGATGGTTAAATAATATTTAATATATAAAGGTAAACTAATGTCGAATACAGAAGATAATCAAAACCAATCAACCGAAACAGAGATGAATAAAGATATTATCAATCGTTTGGTATTTTCCTCATTAAATGAGCAACGTCGTACTCGACGCTGGAGCATCTTTTTTAAATTCTTAACCTTCGCGCTATTATTCGGTTACCTTGCTGTATTTATGGCTGCATTATCTAAAGGTGATGGTATGGCAAATTTAGGGAAAGGTGGCCCTCATACTGCACTCATTAATGTTCAAGGCGTAATTTCAAGCACCTCGGAGGCGAGTGCCGATATTATTGTTTCGGGTCTTCGGGAAGCATTCAAAAATAAAAACACCAAGGGTATTATTTTAAGAATTAATAGTCCAGGTGGTAGCCCGGTTCAAGCCGGTTATATCAATGATGAAATAAATCGCTTACGTGAAAAACATAAAGATATTCCGGTTTATGCTGTTATTGTTGATGTTTGTGCATCTGGTGGTTATTACATTGCTTCAGCGGCAGATAAAATTTATGCTGATAAGGCCAGTATTGTTGGTTCAATTGGTGTTTTAATGAATGGCTTTGGTTTTGTAGATACCATGAAAATAGTGGGTGTTGAACGTCGCCTATATACAGCCGGTGAACACAAAGGATTTTTAGACCCCTTCACCCCTGCAAAAAAAGAAGACATTAAACATGTTGAAAAAATGCTGGGTAGCATTCATAAACAATTTATTGATGTAGTTAAAAAAGGGCGAGGGGATCGCTTAAAAGAATCACCTAATCTATATTCGGGTTATGTCTGGACTGGAGAGCAAAGTGTTGCAATGGGATTAATTGATGGTCTCGGTAGCAGTAGCTATGTCGCTCGTGAAATTATTAAAGCTGAAGATATTGTTGATTTCACACCTAAACCTTCTTATCTCGATAAATTTGCCAAGCAATTAGGCGCATCATTTGGTGCTACTATTACTGCAGCGTTAGGGTTGGATAAAGTAGAGTTGCGATAATTTTTATCTTAACGTTATTGGCGGCAAATTCACAAAATAGTAAATCCTTCCTGCTCCAGCATTTTGGTAAGCCTGATTAACGGTAATCCAATTAGGGTATTAGGATCATCTCCAATTAACTTCTCAAACAAACATATTCCCAATCCTTCCGATTTAAAGCTGCCGGCACTATTGTACGGTTTTTCTTTAAGTAAATAGTTTTCAATTTGAGAGTTAGTTAAGTCTCTGAATAAAACAGTGAACGGTACAACATCAACTTGATGTTGATTGGTATTTGAATTTAATAAACATAAACCAGTTAAGAAGGTAACTTTTTTTCCTGATGCTTTTTTTAATTGCGTAACTGCATTTTCATGCGTGTGAGGTTTTCCGATAATTTCATTATCAATGACAGCAACTTGATCTGATCCAATGATTAGGGCGTCACTATTGTTGCCAATACATGCTTGAGCTTTTTCGACAGCTAACCTTTGTACTAATGTTTCCGGCGTTTCATTTTTGATCGCTTGTTCATCTATATCCGGCGCACAAGTTGAAAACGGAATTTGCAATTTGTTTAATATTTCTTTTCTGAAAGGCGATGTTGATGCCAGAATAATAGTAGTCATAATCTTATAATTAACTTATGTGATTTCGATTAAAGCTTCATCAGGATTTATAGTGTCACCCTTAGAAACATGAACAGCTTTAATTGTACCATCAATCGGGGCTTGAATTTCAGTTTCCATTTTCATGGCTTCGGTAATTAATACCGGAGTTCCTGCTTTTACGGTATCTCCAACAGCTACAAAGACTTCAACTATTGTTCCC